>CBIHPZ010000098.1:0-9492 GCA_966211865.1 uncultured Aquabacterium sp. | reverse complement strand
CAGCTGGCCGGCAGCACCATGTGCCTGCCCACCGGCTGGGCCGCCCCGCCGGCGCTGGCCGACCTGGTGGCCTCCGGCAAGGTCAAGCGCGCCGAGGCGCGTGACGCGTCCTTCTGCCTGCGCATGGTGCAAAGCGGCCGCGCCGACTACTTCGTCACCGACGCCTACCAGGGCCGCGAATCGATGAAGAGCGCGGGCATCGCGGACGATGCGCTGCAGATGTCCAGCGCAGTGCTGGCCTCGCGCGCGCTGTACCTGATGGTGCCGCGCGGGCAGCCGGGCAGCAACGACCTGGTGGAGTCCTTCAACACCGGCCTGCGCAGCATCAAGAAGAGCGGCAAGTACGACCAGATCGTGCAGCGCTTCATCAAGTAGCGCCGCGGCATTCCCTGGCTTCTTCGGTGCGCGGTGGCGCACCGCTGCCGCGTCTTTTGTCTGCTGGCACCCGCGTCCCGCTCAGTGCCCCACCCAGCTGGCCACCAGCTTCGGGTGGGCGTCCAGCCACACGCCGGCCGTGCGTTCGGCGGTGCTCAGCCCGCCCTGCCCCTGGTAGACCTTCATCTGCGAGATGAGCATCAGGGCCTCGAGGTCGGAGATCGAGATGCGCAGGCGCCGCAGCAGCGCCGCGGCCTTCGGGTGATCGGCCTCGAAGCCCGCGCGGCCGACGGCGTGCACGTCCTCGGTGCCGCCGAACACGCCCTTGGGGTCGCGCAGATAACGCAAGGAGTGCTTGGAGAACAGGTAGTGCGGCGTCCACGCCGCGGCCACGATCCAGCGGCCGGCGGCCACCGCGCTGTCCAGCGCCGCCGCCATGCTGCCGTCGGTTCCTTCGGCCAGCTGGTAGCCCTCCAGCCGGTACTGCTCCAGCGCATTGCGCGACGCGCGCATCAGCCCCGATCCGGCCTCGATGCCCTGCACGCGGCCCGCCAGGCGCTGGCGCACCGCCGGCCGCAGCAGGTCGTCCACCGTGGCCAGTTCCGCCGGCGGCACGTAGTTCGGCACCACCCAGCCGATGCGCGTGCCGCTGTACAGCGCGCCCAGGTCGGTGACGCGCGGCGCAATGGCCGCCCAGTAGCTGCGGTGCGTGTTCGGCAGCCAGCACATCGGCATCAGGTCGATGCTGCCGCCGGCCACCGAATCAAACAGGGTGGCCACGTCCTGCTTGACCAGTTCCACCTGGTAGCCCAGCTTGCGCTCCAGCAGCAGCTTGATGACGAAGGTGATCGCCTCGGCATCGGCCCAGTCGGTCCAGCCGATGCGCAGGCGCGGGGTGGCGCCGCGCGCCAGCAGCGGCGTGGCCAGTGCGGCCACGGCCGCGCGGCGCGTGACACGGCATCCGGGAAAGGCAGGTCGGTCGTGCTTCATCAGCGGGTCCAAGGACAGCCGGCGATGCGGCTGCGGGCTGCGGGCTGCGGGCTGCAGGGCTGCAGGGCTGCGGGGGCTCGGGCAGTGTGGCCAGCGGACCGCACGCCGATCGCCCGCAGGCGACACCGCCTGTCCTTCGCGCGCCATGGCGGCGCGGCATCGTGATGCACTGCGCGGCGGCCCATGCAGCGGCCGCCAGCCGGGATGGGGGGTGCGCGGCGCGGATGTCGATCCGGGACAGGTCGGCGTCGCATCGAGGGAACCCCGGGCATCCCGCACGACTAGAGTGGAATTCGGCAACTCAACAGCCGTTCGGAGACCTTCCAATGACCCGCAAACCGTCGACCGTGAATCGCCGCACCTTCATTGCCGGCACGACGACCACCCTGGCCCTGGCCAGCACCCCCTTGACCGTGCTGGCGCAGGCCAAGCCGATTCGCATCGGCTGGACGGCCTGGTCGGACGCCGAGGTGGTGACCAACATCGCGAAGATCATCCTCGAGCAGCGCCTGGCGCAGAAGGTGGAACTGGTGATGACCGACGTGGCGCTGCAGTACGCGGCGCTGGAGCGCGGCCAGATCGACCTGATGCTGATGGCCTGGCTGCCCGGCACGCACAAGGGCTACTGGGAGAAGGTCAAGGACAGCGTGGAGGACCTGGGGCCGCTGTACACCGGCGCCAAGCTGGGCTGGGCCGTGCCGGACGAGATCCCGGTCACCGTGGTGCGCAGCATCGAGGACCTGAAGAAGCCGGACGTGCAGGAGAAGCTGGGCGGACGCATCCAGGGCATCGACGCCGGCGCGGGGTTGATGAAGCTGTCCGAGGCGACGATCAAGACCTACGGCCTGGACTACAAGCTGCTGACGGCCTCCGACGCGGCCATGGTGTCTTCGCTCGACCGCGCGATCCAGCGCAAGCAGTGGATCGTGGTGACGACCTGGTCGCCGCATTGGATGTTCTCCCAGTACAAGCTGCGTTATCTGGAAGACCCGAAGCAGACGCTGGGCGGCGCGGAAGAGATCCACGCGCTGGGCCGCAAGGGTTTCAGCGCGGCCTTCCCGAAGGCCGCCGCCTTCGTGCGCAACCTGAAGCTGCCGCTGGCCGACCTGGAAAGCGTGATGCTGAAGGCGCGCGACAGCAGCGCGGCCAAGGAAGCAGCGACCTACGTCTCGACGCGCGGCGACATGGTGGACCGCTGGCTCACCGGGGTGTTGTGAGCACCTGATCCATTGATAACGCCAAATCGCAGCGGCCGATGAAAACCGGCCGAAGTCGAGAACGGCCGGGTCGACCGGCCGATGGCGAGAGCGGCCGGCTTTGATCGGCCGGAATGCAAAGCGGCCGGTACCACCGGCCGCTGGTCATTTCGGGGGACGGTTTCAGGCCGCGTGCAGCGGTGCCGTGCCCTTGCTGCGTTCCGCGGCCGGCACCCGCACGGCGGGCGCGGTGGCCGCCCCCAGGTGCACCAGGCCCTGGCTGCCGCCCTGGCGGCGGTGCTCGCTGGGCGAATGGCCGAATTGCGCGCGGTAGGCCTTGCAGAAGTGCGAGGCGGTCTGGAAGCCGCAGGCCACGGTGATCTGCATGATGGGCGCGCTGGTGTGCGCCAGCAGCTCGCGCGCGCGGCGCAGGCGCAGCGTCAGGTAGTGCTGGGCCGGCGTCATGTCGTGGTAGCGGTGGAACAGGCGTTCCAGCTGGCGCAGCGAGACGCCGGTGGCGTCCGCGATCTCCGACAGGGGCAGCGGCTCCTCGATGTTCGCGGCCATCAGCGCCGTGGCCTCCACCAGGTGCTCGTAGCCGGGCCCCACGAACTCAGGCTGCGGCAGGCGCTGCTGATCGCTCTGGTCGCGCACGCGGTCGACGATGAACTGCTCGGAGATCGCCATCGCCAGCTTGTTGCCGTGGTGGCCGCGCACCAGGTGCAGCATCAGGTGCAGCGGCGCGATGCCGCCGGACGCGGTGACACGGTCGCGGTCGATGACGAAGACCTCCAGCGCGAAGCGCACCTTGGGGCAGGCCTCGCGCAGGGCGCTCAGGTTTTCCCAGTGCACGGCGCAGCGGTAGCCGTCCATCACGCCGGCCTCGGCCAGCGCATGCGCGCCGGTGCACAGGCCGCCCAGGGCCTGGCCGCGCGCGGCACGGCGGCGCAGGTCCTGCACCACGGCGTCGCTGATGGCCTTCTGCACCTCGACGCCGCCGCAGACGAAGACCAGGTCGCAGGCGTCCAGGTCGGCCAGGCTGCCCGGCTGCGCGAACACCAGGCCATTGCTGGCCGCGCCCTGCGCGCCATTCACGGTGGCCACGCACCAGCTGTACAGCGGCTGGCCACTCAGCAGATTGGCCATGCGCAGCACCTCGAGCGCATTGGCAAAGGCAATCATCGAATAGCTGTCGAGCAACAGGAATCCGAAGCGGCGGGCGGGTGAGGGAGCGGCTGTGGCAGTCATCGGAGCAGGGTAAAAACGACATCGGATGACCGCTTCGGCCAGCGCTGTGGCGAGGCACGTGCCGACGGGTTTCGCCCGGCGCTGAAACCTCATCGGGTTTCACGCGGTTTCGATTTGATTTTCGTCAAATGGGCTTTGATCTTGAACCGGGATATACGCTTAGTGGCACCGGTCAGGCGCGCCGGCCAGCACGCGGTCTTGATCTGAATCAATGCAAGAAAAAGGCCCGGGGCACCGCTTCCACGGTGCCCCGGGCCTGTAAAACACGCCGCCCCCGGTATTTCAATTCGGCGGCGTGTGGCCTGTGCGATGAATCTGGTTCCGCGCGCTGCAATCCGCCTCGAATTGGTGCGTGGGCCAGGCGGTCTGCACCGAATGGCGCGCGACTCAGCCCGGTTGCTGCACCAGGCCGCGCTTGCGCAGGTGCTCCAGCAGCAGCCGCGCCTTGTCCATCGCGGTGCCTTCGCGCACCACGGTGCCGGCCTGGCCCGTCGGCTCGGCCGCGCCCGTGGCGCGCGCCATGCGCGCGGCGCCGCTTTCCATCGACACCGGCGCCAGCGCACGCCGCTGCTTGCGCGCCGGCTCGAATTGCCAGGCCTCGCGCGTGCCGTTCATCGGGCGTGGGGCCGTGGCGATGGCGGGCTCCAGCACGCGGCCGGCCTGCGCGGCCGCCCACGAATGGCGTTGCGGCAGGTCTTCGCGCTGCGCCAGGCGCGGGCTGGCCACCAGCACGGCCGACGCGCCCGCGTCCAGCCGCCACGACCGCCGCGCGCCGCGCGGCAGCGCCTGCACCACCCGCCAGCCGCCATCGACCTCGCGCTGCAGGTCGATCACCTCGTTGATGACCGGCCGCTGCAGCCGGTGCGCCAGCGCATAGGGCAGCAGACCGCTGCCCAGACCCGATTCGGCGCGCGCGCCGGCCAGCACCACCGCACTGCCTGCGCAAGCGGGCGCCAGGACCGCGACCGCCTCGGCCAGGTCGGCATCGCCGCGCAGCGCCAGCCGCGTGATCTGGCCGATGCCCAGCGCCAGGTAATCGCGGGCCACCTGCTCGGGCATGTTGCCCGCCGTGCACAGCGCCGGCTCGCGGCCTTCGCCCAGCGCGCGCTGCGCCAGCGCCACCGCGGCGGCGTCGGCCCGGCTGCGCGTGGCGCGGCCGCTGGTGGGGTCGATGCGCACGCTGACCAGCACGGTCAGCGGCGCGGGCAGGGGTGCATTCATCGCGCCATCTCCGGCGAAACCTGTGGCGTCACCGCGGTCGTGGTCGTCGGCGCAGGCTGAGGCGAAGCCTTTGGCGCGTCCGACCCACGCACCAGCGCCAGCAGCGCGCGCATCAGGGGCTGCACGTCCTCGGCGACGGTGAATTCCGAACGCTGCGCGATCGGCGCCGCGGGGTCGGTGTTGACGGCCATCACGTGGCGGCATTCGCGAATGCCCTGCAAATGCTGCACGGCGCCGGAAATGCCCAAGGCCAGATAACCCCGCGCCTGCACGGTGCGTCCGGTGGCGCCGATCTGCTGGCTGCGCGGGAAGCGGCCGTCGTCCACCGCCACGCGCGAAGCGCCGACGGCCGCACCCAGGGCCTGCGCAAGTTCATGGAACAGCTTCACGTCCGTCACGCCGTTGCCGGCCGCGAGGATGAAGTCGGCCTCTTCCAGCGCCACCTGCTGCGCCTGGCCGGCCACGCGGCCCAGGTCGCGCAGGCCGGCCACCGGCCGCGCGGCGGGCGGTGGCAGGGTCAGCCGCTCGGCCAGGCCCAGGAAGGGCAGCTCGGTGCGCGCCACCTGGCGCGCCACCAGCAGCAGGTCCAGCGTGTCCAGCGCGACCGTGGCATCGCCGCTGGCGCGGCCGATGGCGCCCTGGTCGCGCACGCGGGCGCGGCCCTCGGCGATCTCGATCACCGGCGCAGCCACCGCCAGCGCCTGCCGCACCGCGACGCGGCGCGCCAGGTCGGCGTCGTCACCGCGGTCGGGCACCAGCATCAGCCGTGGCTTCAGCGCCTGCCAGCGCTGGGCCACGGCCTCTGCCAGTGCCTCGGGGCCCGCCCCGGCGCTGCCTTCGACTTGTACAGGCAGGCATTCGAGGCGGTCGATTCCAAGGGACGCTGCGTCCAGCTGCAGCGCCTCGCCGGCGCCGGGCACCAGCACCACGACGGCTTCGTCGGCGCGGGCCAGCAGCGCGGCGGCGGCAATGGCTTCGCGCGCATGCTCGTCCAGGCTGCCGGCATCGGCATGCGTGACGACCAGCAGGCAGGCCGGCACGGGCTGCGCCAGGCGCGGGCGGCGCACGCTGGCGTGGGCCGAGGCCGACAGGCGCAGGCCACGTTCACCTTCGGTGCCCCCCAGCACGATGCGGCGCAAGCCCTGCGCGGTGAGGGTGGCCGGGCGGCGGGGATCGATGCGCGGGATCATCGCGACACCTCCACGGCACGCGCCACCAGCTCGGCCACGTCCAGCACCTCGGGCCGCCTGCCGACCACGCCTTCCAGCATCGCCGTGCACTGCGGGCAGGCGACCGCGACGACCTCGGCGCCGGTGGCGCGGGCGTCGTCCATGCGCATGTCGGGGATGCGGCGCTTGCCGGGAATGTCGGTGGTCGGCGCCCCGCCCCCACCGCCGCAGCAGCGTGCATTCATGCCGTGGCGTTCCATCTCGACCACCTTGATGCCGATGGCCTTCAGCGCGCGCCGCGGCGCTGCGACCTGGCCGTTGTAGCGGCCGAGATAACACGGATCGTGCAGGGTGACGCTGGGTGCCGCCGCGCCCCGGCCCGCGGCCGGGCGCAGCACCTGGCGCGCCAGCAGGTCGTCCAGCAGCTCGGTGTGGTGCCACACGCGGGTGCGGCCTTCGGCCAGGCGCCGGGCCCAGGCCGCGTCCATCAGCGGGTATTCATTGCGCAGCGCGTGCAGCAGGTGTGGGTCGGCAGTGACGATGTTCGCCGCCGGCCGCGCCATCAGCGTGGCGATCAGCTGGCGCGCCAGGCGCTGGTAGCCGGCTTCGTCGCCCAGCCGGCGGGCGAGGTCGCCGCAATCGGTCTCGGCCGCGCCCAGCACGGCAGGCACGATGCTGCCCGCCTTCAGGCACTGCACCAGTGCCCGCAGCGTCTTCTGGCTGCGCATGTCGAAGCCCGACTCGCCGGCCAGCAGCAGCCATTCCACGGCCTGCTGCGGCTCGGCCACCGGCAGGCCGAGGTCGGCGGCCCAGTGGTAGCGCGCGGCCAGCGGGTAGCGGCCCTGCGTGTCGGTCTCGCGCAGCGCGGCCAGCACCTCGCCGCCCTTGTTGGGCACGGTGCCGCCCACCAGCGTCAGGTTCCTGCGCAGGTCCACCACCAGGTCGACGTGCTCGATGAGCATCGGGCAGGCCTGCACGCAGGCCCGGCAGGTGGTGCAGCTCCACAGCGTCTCCGCCTCGACGAGGCCCGGCACCACCGGCTGGTCCGGCGCGCCGCCGTGGCGACCCACTTCCTGGCCGGGGTAAGGGTTGCCGTGGTAGCGCGCGTCCGTGCCGCCGGCCATGCCGGCGACCAGGTCCTGGACGAGCTTCTTGGGATTGAGCGGCTGGCCGGCGGCATAGGCTGGGCAGGCGGCTTCGCACTTGCCGCACTGCACGCAGGCATCGAACGACAACAGGCGGTTCCAGGGCAGATCGGCGGGCTTGGCCACGCCGGGCAGCTCGCGCGTCAGCACCACCGGCTTCAGCGCCACGGCGGGGCGCTGGGCCGCCGGGCCCACGGGCTGGGGGCGGAAGCGTTCCGGCCGCGGGTGCAGGCCCAGGTGCAGCAGGCCGGCCACCGCATGCTTCATTGGCCCGGCCAGGCCCACGCCCAGGGCCAGTTCAGCGGCACCCGCGGCCAGCGCCAGCGCGCACAGCGCGGCCCACCACGGCGCGATCTGCTGGTGCCACAGCGCCCCGGCGGCCAGCGCGCCCAGGCCCAGGGCGCCAACACCCAAGGTGAGCGGCAGCCGGTTCCACGGCCCGCGCGAAACGCGCGCCGCCACCGCAGGCTGGCGGCGGCGCAGCGCCATCATCACCGCGCCACCCAGCATCAGCGCGGCGCTGGCCACCAGTGCGATGTCCAACGCCACCAGCCGCAGGCGGAGGCCGTCGTTGATCGCCACCAGCGCCAGGCAGGCCAGCGCGCCGCCGGCCACCGCCACGTGGGCGCGGGCCACCGCGGGCTCACGCGCGACCACGTCGTGCAGGTCGACGAAATAGCGCTTGGGGATCGCCAGCAGGCCGCTCCAGGCCACGGGCGACGGCCGGCCGGCGCGCCACAGTGCCGCACGGCGCGCGGTGCCGATGGCCAGCGCGCTGACCGCCAGCCAGAACACGGCGGTGACGAGGTCCCGCCAGACGAAGGCAGAGAACAGGGTGTCCACTTCAGAAGTCCTTGGCGAGGCGCAGCGCGTCGTAGATCGCAGCGTGGATGTTGTGCATGGACACCGCGTCGCCGATGCGGAAGAGCGCGAACTTGCCATTGCCCAGCGCTTGGGACAGCACGGGCTGGGGCTGCGCGGCATACAGCGCGTCGATGTCGGTCTGCCCCCGGTTCACCGAGCGTTCCTTCAGCTGCCAGTACAGGGCCTCGTTCGGGCGGATGCCGTTCTCCACCACCACCTGGTCGACCACGCGCTCTTCCTGCACCTCGGTGTATTCGTTGCGCAGCACCGCCACCAGCTTGTCGCCTTCGGGCGTGCTTTCCTTGTAGACGCGGTCCAGCCAGTAATTCGGCGTCAGCACCACGCCGTGGGCATAGAGCCGGCGGTAGAAGATGGGGAAGGTGGTGCCGCCGGTGTCGTCGGCAATCTTCACGTCGGGCGTGACGATCTCGACCAGGTGGCCTCGGCTGGCGATGAAATCGGCCACGCCGGCGCCGGCGTGGGTGCTGATGCCGTCGTAGACGAGGACGTTGCCTTTGGGCGTTACCTTGCCGCTCAGGATGTCCCAGCTGGAGACCGACAGGCCCTCGGCCGCGCCCCACGCGGGCACCTGGTCGGTGTGTGCCAGGCCGCCGGTGGCCAGCACCACGATGTCGGGCCGCTCGTCCATGATCATGGAGGCATCCGCTTCGGTGTTCAGCCGGCGGTCGATGCCCAGGCGGATGGTCTCCAGGTCGAACCAGCGGATGATGCCGGCCATCTGCTCGCGCTTGGGCGCCTTGGCCGCCAGGTTCACCTGGCCGCCCACCTGCGGGCCTTTCTCGAACAGCACCACGTCGTGGCCGCGCTCGCGCGCCACGCGCGCCGCTTCCAGGCCTGCGGGGCCGGCGCCCACCACCACCACCTTGCGCTTGGGGCCGGTGCTCTTGGCGATGACGTGCGGCATGGTGCGCTCGCGGCTCGTCGCCGCGTTCTGCACGCACAGCACGTCCAGGCCGTTGTACTGGCGGTCGATGCAGTAGTTGGCGCCGACGCACTGCTTGATCTGGTCCTCGCGCCCGTCGCGGATCTTGATGACCATGTGCGGGTCGGCGATCTGCGCGCGCGTCATGCCCACCATGTCCACCATGCCGGCGGCCAAGAGGCGCTCGGCCTGCTGCGCGTCGCGGATGCTCTGCGCATGCATCAGCGGGATCTTGATGACGCTCTTGATGCCGGCGGCCAGGTGCACGAAAGGCTCGGGCGGCAGCGCCATCGGCGGCATGCAGTTGGCCAGCGTGTTGTGCGTGTCGGCGCCGGAGCCGA
>CBIHPZ010000097.1:0-9510 GCA_966211865.1 uncultured Aquabacterium sp. | reverse complement strand
TCCGCCGCGGTGCCGTGCTCGACGATGCGGCCGGCCTGCATCACCGCCACCTCGTCGGCGATGTACTCGACCACACCGATGTTGTGGGTAATGAAGAGGTAGGACACGCCCAGCTCGCGCTGCAGTTCGCGCAGCAAGTTCAGTATTTGCGCCTGGACTGATACGTCGAGCGCCGAGGTGGGCTCGTCGCAGACGATGAGCTTGGGCTGCACCGCCAGCGCGCGGGCAATGGCAATGCGCTGGCGCTGGCCGCCGGAGAACTCGTGCGGGAAGCGCTCCAGCGCGTCCTGCCGCAGGCCCACCTGGTCGGCGATGCGGCGGATGCGCGACAGCCGCTCACCTGCCGAGGTATCGGGTTGCAGCGCGGCCAGGCCTTCGTCCAGGATGTCGGCCACGCGCATGCGCGGATTCAGCGACGCAAAGGGGTCCTGGAAGATGATCTGCACCTCGCGGCGCGCGCGCCGCAGGGCCTCGCCCTGCAGCTCGAAGAGGTTCTGGCCCGACAGCATCGCCCGGCCGCTGACGGTGGCGACGTTGCGCAGCAATTGCACGATGGCCTTGCCGGTGGTCGTCTTGCCGCAGCCCGATTCGCCCACCAGCGCCAGCGTGCTGCCCTGGCGCACCTGGAAGGACACGCCGCCCACCGCATCGAAATGCGCGCGCACGCGCTGCAGCAGGCCGCCGCGGATGGGGAAGCGCACGCGCAGCTCTTCCACCTGCAGCAGCGGCTGCCCCGCATCGGCGTCGCGCGGCGCAGCGGGGGCCGCAGCCTGGGCGCTCTCCTCCACGGTCGCCTTGGGCTTGAGTCCACTGCCATCCTGCAGCGGGATGCAGCGCACCAGGCGGTCGCCCACGCGGGCCAGTTCGGGCACGGTGTCGTGGCAGCGCGGCTCGGCATAGGGGCAGCGCGGCGCGAAACGGCAGCCGTCGAACTGCAGGGTCAGCGGCGGCACGGTGCCCGGGATGGCGGCCAGGGCCTCGCCACGCCGGCCGGCATCGGGCAGCGCCTTCAGCAGCGCGCGCGCATAGGGGTGCTGGGGCGCGGCGAAGAAGCGGTCGGCCTCGGCCACCTCGATGATCTGGCCGGCGTACATCAGCGCCACCCGGTGCGCCATGCCCTTGACCACCGCCAGGTCGTGCGTGATCAGCAACAGGCCCATGCCCTGCTCGCGCTGCAGGTCCTTCAAGAGGTCGAGGATCTGCTTCTGGATGGTCACGTCCAGCGCGGTGGTGGGCTCGTCGGCCACCAGGTAGTCGGGCTCGGAGGCCAGGGTCATCGCGATCATCACGCGCTGCTTCTGGCCGCCGCTCATGCGGAAGGGGTAGTCGTCGATGCGGCGCTCGGGCTCGGGAATGCCGACGCGGCGCAGCCATTCCACCGCCTTGTTGCGCGCCATCTCGCCGCGCAGCGCGGTGTGGGCCTCGATCGCCTCGACGATCTGGTCGCCCACCTTCATCACCGGGTTCAGGCTGGTCGAGGGCTCCTGGAAGATCATGCCGATGCGGCCGCCGCGCACGCCGCGCATCTGCGCCTCGGGCAGGTCCAGCACCTCGGTCTGGTCGATCATCACGCGGCCCTGGGTGACGACGCCGTTGTCGGGCAAGAGGCGCATCAGCGCCAGCGCCGTCATGCTCTTGCCGCAGCCCGATTCGCCGACCAGCGCGAAGGTCTCGCCGCGCTTGATGGACAGGGCCAGGCCGTCGATGGCGCGCACGATGCCGGACTCGGCGTCGAGCTCGACCTTGAGGTTGTCGATGGTCAGCATGGGTGTCGTCGTCGCTCGGCGGGTCAGGCGGGCTTGCGCAGGCCCAGGCGCGGGCGCAGCGCGCGGGCGCGGGGATCGAAGGCGTCGCGCACGCCGTCGGAGAACAGGTTGGCCGCCAGCACCAGCGCCACCATGAAGACGAAGGCCGCGACGAAGGACCACCACACCACGGGGTCGGTGCTCATCTCGCTGCGGGCCAGGTTGATCATGCCGCCGAAGCTGCTGGTGGACGGATCGACGCCGACGCCGACGTAGGTCAGCACCGCTTCGTAGAGGATCAGGTCGCTGAAGTTCAGCACGGTGGTGATCAGCACCAGGTGCACCACGTTGGGCAGGATGTGTCGCGCCATGATGCGTGCGGGGGCGACGCCGAAGGCGGTGGCGGCCTGCACGAAGTCGAGCTCGCGCAGCTTCAAGGTCTCGGCCCGCACCAGGCGGCACAGCGTGGACCAGCCGGTGAGGCCCAGGATGGCGCAGAGCGTGAACACCTTGAGGTCGGAGCGCTCGACGCCGGTCTCGAACCACTCGGGGTGCTTGTCCAGGCCCACCTGCACCATCAGCACGCAGGCGGCGATCAGCAGCACGCTGGGCACGGACGACAGCGTGGTGTACAGGTACTGCACCACCTCGTCCACCCAACCCCTGAAGTAGCCGGCCAGGATGCCCAGGGTCACCGCCACCGGCAGCGTGGCCAGCGTGGACAGGGTGCCGATGACGAAGGCGGTGCGCACGCTCTTCAGCGTCTGCACCAGCACGTCGTTGCCGGTGCGGTCGGTGCCGAACACGTGGTAGTGGCCCATCAGCGCGGCGATGGCACCGGCCAGCACGCACATGACGGCCAAAGTGAGCAGCACCGCGCGCCACGGCAGGTTGGTGCGGTCGGCGGCGATGTCGCGCCACGCGGCCATGGTGCCGCCGTGCTGGCGCCGCAGCGCCCAGGCGACCAGCCCGCTGCAGGCCAGGGCCAGCACCAGGCCGGCGATGCCGCCGCCCACGGCGCGCCAGGTGACGTCGGCCTGCCAGTCGGTGGCCGGGTCCTTGAGGTGCGCACCGCCGAACTGCAGGCGCGGGTAGTCGCGCACCGGCTGGCCGTTGACCGTGGTGGTCTGCTTGTTGTGTGCCACGTAGGCCAGTGGGGCCGAGTAGCTGGATTCCCGCATCTCCAGCTGGCGCGCCAGCACGGCGTCCAGCAGCGATTCGGTGCGCGCGTCGTAGAACACCGTGCCGGTGGCCTGGCCCGGGCTGGGCGGCAGCGCGCGGCGGAAGTGAACGCTGTCCAGCGCGGCCACCACCAGGAAGGCCAGCAGCACCACCGCCGAGCACATGGCCGCCGGGTCGCGCAGGGCCTTGGCCCAGGTGGCACGCAGGTGCGGCGCACGCGCCACGCGAACGCCGTAGCCGACCAGCGCGACGAACAGCAGCCACAGCGCGGCATCGGTCCACAGCAGGACGAACTTGAATTGCATCGGAGCTCCCTCGGCGTCCGTTCTTGGTCAGGCCAGCCGCACGCGGGGGTCGACCCAGGTGTAGGCGATGTCCAGCAGCACGTTGGTGGCGATGTACAGCAGCGAGCCCAGGAACACCATCGTGCGCACGATGGCGAAGTCCTGACCGGCGATGGCCTCGATCACGAAGGCGCCGAGGCCCGGGATGCCGAAGAAGCTTTCGAACACCAGGCTGCCGAGGAACACGTACGGCAGGTATGAACCGGCACTGGTGATGATGGGAATCATGGCGTTGCGCAGCACGTGGCGGAACAGCACCACCTGCTCCGAGAGGCCCTTGGCGCGTGCGGTGCGCACGTAGTCCTTGCCGATCTCCTCCAGGAACATCGCGCGGTAGAGCCGCGCCTCGCCCCCCAGGCGCGCCAGCAGCGACAGCACGATGGGCAGCGCCAGGAAGCGCACCGCGTCCAGCCCCGGCGCGTAGCCCGAGATGGGCACCAGGCGCAGCACGCGCGAGAACAGGAACTGGCCGACGATGATGTAGAAGAGGCTGGAGATCGACAGCATCGTCACGCACAGCACCACGCCCCAGAAGTCGATGCGTGAATGCCGGAAGAACACCAGCAGCAAGGAGAAGGCGACGCTGACGATCAGCTGCAGCACGAAGAGCGGCACCGCCAGCTGCAGGCTCACGCCCATGCGCGTGGCCACCTCGTGCCCGATGTCGACCGACCGGGCCGAATCGCTGCGACCGAAGTCCAGCGCCATCAGCGAGATGGACCGCTCCCACAGCACCGTGCGCGTCACTTTCGCGGCGCCCTCTTCCTGCGCGTTCCAGTACAGCGGCCGGTCGTAGCCGCGCTCGGCCTTCCACTTCTGGATCTGCTCGGGCGTGACGCGCTTGCCGCCGATGTTCAGGCGCGCCATGTCGTCCGGCGTGTTGACGGTGAAGAACAGGAAGAAGGTGAGCAGGTTGACGCCGATCAGGATCAACACGCCGTAGCCGAGACGGCGGAGGATGAAGCTGCCCATGATCAGGCGCCTGCCGCTGCGCCGGCGGTGCCGCGTGCGGTGGCGGTTTCACGCAGCCGGTAGCTGCGGCGCGCCACCCAGATCGTGGCCAGCGCGGCAATAGCCAGCAAGATGAGCGGCCAACGCACCGGCTTGTTCCATTCGGCCTGCTTGCGGGCGCGCAGCGCGGGGTCGAGCCGGTAGTACTGGGCCATGTCTCTGATCATGATGCTGGGCTTGCCGTTGTGCACCCACTGCTGGAAAGCCATGCCACCCCACGGGAAGTAGCCGAAGCACCAGGGCGCGTCTTCCTGGAGGATGCCCACCATCTTGTCGATGACGGCCTGCTTCTGTGGCCCGTCGTCCAGCGATTGCAGCTGGCGATAAAGCTTGTCGTACTCGGGGTTCTCGTAGTTGGCGAAGTTGTCGCCCTCGCTTTTCGAGCGCGCCAGCGGGCCGTAGAGCAGGAACAGGAAGTTCTCGGCGTCGGGGTAGTCGGCCAGCCAGCCGCCCCAGAAGATCTGGTGCTTGCCCTTGAGCGTCTTGTCCTGGTACTGGTTGAAGTCCGTCGCGCGGATTTCCAGCTGGATGCCGAGCTTCGCGAACTGCTTGATCATCCAGTCGTTCTCACTGCGGAACTCGGGCGTGATGGCGCGCTGGAAGTCGTAGTTCAGCACCAGGGGCTTGCCGGTGGTGGCATCGCGCCCATCGGGGTAGCCGGCCTCCGCCAGCAGCTTCTTGGCGTCCTCGATGGGGCGGCGCACGGCCTTGCCGTCCTTCCAGACGTGGGTGAAGGGGTTGTGGAATTCGCCCTGCCCCTCGCGCGAGCCGAACAGGCCCGGCGGCACCGGTCCGTGCGCGGCCACGCCGCCCTTGTGCTTGAAGATGCGGCCGTAGCCTTCCTCCCAATCGACGGCGATGGCGATGGCCTGGCGCAGCTTGCGGTTCTTCAGCTGCTGCGCGGGCGTGTCGCCGCGGCCGATCACCGGGTCGAGCATGTTGAAGCCCAGGTACCAGTTGCTGATGTCGGTCATCAGCGGGAACTTGAAGCCGCGTTCCTCGAACTGGCGCTTCACGTCGTCGGAGTCGTCGGCGTCATTGCGGAAGTTCACGCCCCATTCGGGCCGCTCGATCTCCGGCACGTCGAGAAAGCCCTGCTTGAACTTCTCCTTGCGCGGCACCTTCTCCTTCTCGATCGTCACGTACAGCTTGTCGATGAAGGGCATGGTCTTGCCGCAGTCCTCCAGCAGGCCGGCGGCCTTGTCCTCGGGCTGGCCTTCGCAGGGGTACGGCGTGCCGCGGTAGTTCGGGTTGCGCACCAGCACGTGGCGGCGGTCGCGGATGAACTCCTGCATCATGTACGGCCCCGTGCCCACCGGCCACTGGTGCAGCGACAGGCCGTTCTCGTTCATGCCCTCCTGGGCGTAGAACGCATCCGCTTCCCAGGGCACCGGGGCCAGGAAGGGCATGGCCATCCAGTAGCTCCACTGCGGGTACTTGCTCTTCAGCCGGATGCGCCAGGTGTACTTGTCCACCGCGCTGGTGCCCACCAGCGGGTACTTGCGGAAATCCAGGAAGGGCTTGTCGCGGATGTCTTCCGGCAGGCCTTTCAGCAGCTTGGCGTCCTCGGCGCGGATCTGCGCCACGTAGTCCTTCAGGCCCACCACGTAGTCGGCAAAGATGGCCTGCACGGGCGTCTGGATGCGCGGCGAGGCGTGGCGCTTCAATGCATAGACGAAGTCCTCGGCCACCAGTTCGCGCGTGCCCTGGTGCTCGAAGTCCGAGGGCGCACGCTTGCTGCCGAGCTGTTCACGCGTCAGGTTCAGGTAGCGGTACTTGCCCTGCCCGTCCTTCGCGAAAGCCGGGTGCGGGGCGTAGAGGATGCCGGGCTTGATGCGGACGTCGTAGATGCTCTCGGCGATGGTGTCGGCCGGTGCGTCGTCCGGCAGCGGCTTGCCGTCCTTGTCGACGTAGTGCGGGTGGGTGACCTCGACCGCGGCCTTCGGGATGAGCTCGTAGGGCCGCTTCAGGTAGTGGTACCCGTAGGGCGGCTCGTAGACCTGGAAGGTGTAGGCCGACTCGGGGTTGGAGTACGACTGGGTGGGGTCCAGCGAACGGGGCGAGCGTTCGTCGAAGGTGTAGAACAGCGTGTTCTCGCGTTCGGCCCCGCTCCAGTAGGGACTGTTGTTGCAGCCGGCCGCCAGCATGGCCAGCAGGGCCGACACGGCAAGGCTGAAACGTCGAACGACAGCGGATCCGCGCATGCGGGCACTCCTGGTGCAACCAGCAGACCTGGGCAATCGATGAGCCGGGCCTGCGCCAAAAAAGGGCGCCTCGAACGAGCCGGCTCGTGGCCAGCCGCATCTCGAGGCGGTGCGGGATTCTAGGCGCCGGGGTTCCGCGTCACCTCGGGGTTTGATCCAGGTTGCCTAGACAGGTGCCCCCAGTTTTTCCCGGGGAAGTTGCTGTAACGCGCGCGTCACCAACCCATCAGCGCATCACGCCCTTCCACCAGCAGCTGCACGCGCCGGCCGATGGGCAGGCACACCTTGGTGGGCACGTGCCCGAAGGGCAGGCCGGTCAGGATCGGCGTCTTGGTCAGGCCGCGCAGGTAGGCCACCGCCTGCTTCAGGCTGTAGCCGCGGTCCAGTGGTGATTTGCGGTAGTCGGTGAAGGCGCCCAGCAGCACAGCCTTCTGCGCCGCCAGCACGCCGGCCTGGTGCAGCTGCAGCAGCACGCGCTCGATGCGATAGGGGTGCTCGTTGACGTCCTCGACGAAAAGAATGCCGCCCTTCACGCGCGGCCAGTGCGGCGTGCCGAGCATGGCCTGCAGCACCGCCAGGTTGCCGCCCCACAGCGTGCCGCGGGCAGACAGGCCGTCGAATCCGGCCTCGGTTCGGAAGCCGATCGCCTCCAGCTCGCCGGACATCGCCTCGGCGAAGCAGTCGCGTGTCACCTCATCGACGCCACCGGCGTCGTCGGTGCGGCCAAAGTCGTCGCAGGCCATCGGCCCGTGCCAGCTGGCGGCGCCGGTGTGCGCCAGCAGGCCGCACTGCAGCGCGGTGAGGTCGCTGTAGCCCACCCAGCGCGTGCCCTGCTCCACGCTGCGCGCCAGCAGCTTCCAGTCGACGCGGTCCAGCAGCCGCGTCATGCCGTAGCCGCCGCGGCAAGCCAAGGCGACCGAGGGCGCCGCCTTCGCCACGCGGTGCAGCGCTTCCAGCCGTGCATCGTCATCGCCGGCGAAACGCTGGTGCCGGCCGCGCACGCCGGGGTCCACGCTCACCTTGAAGCCCAGGGCCCCCAGGCGTTCGCGCGACAGCTTCAATGCGGCGGTGCGCAGCTCGACGCCCGCGGGCGCGAAGATGGTCAGCAGGGTCATCGGGTTCAGGACTCGTTGGGGTGCGGCAACTCGGTGGCGTCGCCGGTGGGAATGGGCGTGGCCGCATCGCCGGCTGGAGGCTCGGCGGCAGCCAACGCCTGCATGGCATTGCGCTCCTGGCGTTCGGCGCGCTGCTGCGCGCGGCGCTCGGCGAAGAACGCGCGCAGCAGCTGCGAGGCCGGCTCGGCCAGCACGCCGCCCAGCACTTCGGTGTGGTGGTTCAGCAGGGGCTGCGCGAAGAGATCGACCACCGAGCCCGCGGCGCCGGTCTTCGGATCGGTGGCGGCGAAGACCACGCGCTTGAACCGGGCGTGCATCAGCGCCATCGCGCACATCGCGCAAGGCTCCAGCGTCACGAACAGCTCGCACTCCGGCAGGCGGTAGTTCTCGAGCAGCTCGGCGGCGTGGCGCAGGGCGACGATCTCGGCGTGGGCCGTCGGGTCGTGCGTGGTGATCGGGCGGTTGTAGCCGGTCGCGATCACCTGGCCGCCGCGCATGATCACCGCGCCCACCGGCACCTCGCCCGCCAGCTGCGCATTCAGCGCCTGGTCCAGCGCGATGCGCATCGCGTTCTCGTCGGCGGGGGAATGCCGGCTCATGGGGCCGCGTCGGACGCGCGCTGATCCACGCCCTGCTGCATCGCCTTCTGGAAATCCTGCTTGTACTTCTCGGGCAGGTTCGCCGGCGAACCGGGCGCCGAGGCCGCGGACACCGCCGGTCGCAAGGCTTCCGCCTGCTTCTTGCCGAGGTTCAGCAGCACGAAGGCCGCCAGCAACAGCACCACCACACCCACCACCATGCGCATCATCATTCCCTTCCCGCCCTCAGGCGCCGGCCAGTGTCCACCGGCCCAGCACACGGTGCGTCGACCGGCCGACGAGGCTTTGCATCAGCGCGAACCCGCGCACCTTCCAGCCCAGGCGCTCCACCGGCTGCGGCTCCACCTTGGCATCGTCGTACATCAGCGTCAGGTGCGGCGTAAAAGGCCGCGAAGCATCGAACGGCAGCCCGCGCCGGGCCAGGTCATCGGCCAGCCGCGCATGCAACTGCGCGACCGGACCGGCCGGATCAGCCAGCAGCACGATCGGCCGGTTGCGCGGCCGCTGGTTGAAGCTGGCCACCTGCCCGAACGCCAGGTCGAAAGGCGGCACGCGCTGCTGCGCCACGGCCTCCCCCGCCTGCAGCAACTGCTGGTGCAGGCCTTCCGGCGCCTGCGGCCAGCTGCCGACGAACAACAGCGTGAGGTGGCTGCGCTCGCCGCTGATGGCCCGCGCACGCAGGCCCAGCGGCTGCCGCAGCGCCTGCACCAGCGAAGCGATGCGTGCCGCGCTCTCGGCGTCGGGGTGCACGGCGAAGAACAGGCGCTCCATGGTCGGCGCGGGGTGCAGCCGGCACCGGCGAGGCGGCCGGGCTCACTCCCACTCGATGGTGGCGGGCGGCTTGGACGACACGTCGTAGGTGACGCGGTTGATGCCGCGCACCTCGTTGATGATGCGGCCCGACACCTTCTTCAGCAGCGAATACGGCAGCTCGGCCCAGTCGGCGGTCATGAAGTCGCTGGTCTGCACCGCGCGCAGCGCCACCACGTAGTCGTAGGTGCGGCCGTCGCCCATCACGCCCACGCTCTTGACCGGCAGGAACACGGTGAAGGCCTGGCTGGTCAGGTCGTACCAGCTCTTGCCGGTGGCGGGGTCGATGGCGGCGCGCAGTTCCTCGATGAAGATGGCGTCGGCGCGGCGCAGCAGGTCGGCGTATTCCTTCTTCACCTCGCCCAGGATGCGCACGCCCAGGCCGGGGCCGGGGAACGGATGGCGGTAGACCATGTCGTGCGGCAGGCCCAGCGCCACGCCCAGCTCGCGCACCTCGTCCTTGAACAGGTCGCGCAGCGGCTCCAGCAGCTTCAGGCCCA
>CBIHPZ010000096.1:0-9523 GCA_966211865.1 uncultured Aquabacterium sp. | reverse complement strand
AGCGCTTCGGGTGCACCCATTCCAAACAGCCTCCCAGCTGTGGACGCGCCGAATGGTTCTTAGGTGGCGACGCCCTGTTTCAGAAGACGCGCATGCTAGCTGTTAGCAGCTGCCGCTGCAACGCGCCGACCGGCCAGATTCGCGCTGCCGGCGGGTCGGCCGGCCAGGCGTGGTCAGCAGTGCGGCAGCGTCTTCAGCCCGCCGTCCGGCGAGCACACCTTGGCGCGGCCCAGCAGCAGGACCTGCACGTTCACCAGGTCGCCGCGCGCGGAGCTGAGCTGCACCTGCGCCGGAACCGCCGGGCCCATGCCGCTGCCGCCGTCGAAGACGACCGGCTGCGCGGCGTTCAGCGCCACGCCGGGGTACTGCTGGGCGCGCACGCGCTTGAAGATGCCGGCGCTCTCGGTGGCGCAGCTGGCGGCGGGGTCGGTGCTGATCACGTAGCACCAGTCGCTGCCGTTCTGGAAGTTCACGTACACCTTGCCGCCGCGGCGCGTGGCCTCGTAGCGGCTGTCGCCGAGGTCTGCGCCCAGCTGGGCGGCCGCGGCCTGCACGCGGTGGCGGGCCAGCATGCCGCCGATCGGGGGGCCGGCCATCACGCCCAGCACGGCCAGCATGGCCAGCGCCACCATCAGCTCGACGAGCGTCAGGCCGCGGGCGGCAGGGTGGGCGGGGCGGCGCTTCATCGAAGCGCGCTCACGCCGGCCAGCAGCCCGTTTCAGGGCCCTGCATGGTGAAGGAGCCCGAGACCCGCAGCGTGAACACGGGGCAGGCGGTGTCGCGCGCCTGGGTGTCCTGCGCCTGGGCCTGCAGTTCGTAGCCGTCGTCGCCGACCAGGCGCAGGCCGATGCGGTAGCGGCCCATCTGGCTTTCGGCGTTGTTGGTGCCTGGCAGCTGGGCCAGCGTCTCGGCGTAGTGGCCGTGTTCGAAGCGGTACTGCGCCTGCGCGGCCTGCAGCCGCTGCAGCGACTGCGTGGCGTCCACGCGGCGGTTGCGCAGCTGCGCGTCGCGGTAGCTGGGCAGGGCCACGGTGGCCATCACGCCGACGATGGCGACGACGGTGATGGACTCGACCAGGCCGAAGCCGCGCTGGCCGATGTGCATGCAGGAACGGGGCAGGGCGGGCACGGCGCGCTTCATCCCACGGTCAGCAGGCGCCGGCGCTTCTGCGTCTGGTCGATGTAGCGCTGCAAGGCGCGCTCGGCGTGGCCGTCGAGCTTCAGCAGCTCGCAACCGAGACGCACACCTCGCGCGTTAGGCTGGATGGAGCTGATGTGGTGCACGTGCATCGTGGCCGAGAGACGGGTGTCCGGGTCCAGCTCCAGGCGCACGTCGTTGAGCGTGACGCCGGCGGCGAAGGGCGGCATGTCGTCGGGCAACAGCAGCGCGCAGCCGCCGATGCTGACGTCCAGCACGCGCAGCGACAGCTGGATGTCCGGCAGCGAGGGGTGGCGCATCAGCGCGACGGGCGAGCTGCGCTCGAGCGTGCGCACGCGGAAGGCCTGGCGGCGCTGGAAGCGGTACAGGCGCCGCGGCATCGCGGTCTGCAGCGCGCAGCTCTTGGCGCCGCGCACCAGCATCAGGTGCTGCAGGTCGAACTGCAGCTTCACCGCGTCGAGGTAGCTCACCGCGGTGACTTCGTCGGATTCGATCAGCGGCTGCAGCTGCGGCTGGTCCAGCTCGGCCTGGAAGGCCAGGCGCTGGCTGGCCGAGTCCACCGTCCACAGCGCGGTGGTGAGCACCGTGCCGGCGGGCGCATTGAGGTGCACCGGCGTGGCGTTCTCCATCAGCTGGCGCATCAGCGACAGGATCTCGCGCGGGGCCTCGATGCGGAAGGCCGCATAGGGATCGATGTGATCGAGGTCGTCCATCGGCGCCGGCTGGGTGTCCATGAAAGCCATCGGTACTCCCGGTAAATCAGGTGTTAGGAGCAGGATGCGCGGCTTCAGTGGAGGGTCTTGGGCTTGCCCGCCATCATGTGGTCCAGGTCTTCGAGCCAGGGCTCGGCCAGGTGGCGGATCTCGGCGTCGTTCACCAGGATGCGCTTCATGATGCGCGACTTCAGCTGGCTTTCTTCGGCGCTGAGGTTGTTGCTGCGGGCCGCGTTCTTCAGCTGGCTGATGAGCAGCACGCAGGCACCCTCCAGCTTGATCACGTGGTCCCAGTTGCCGGCCCGCGCGGCGTCGAGCATGTCGGCGCTGGCTTTCTCGATGGCTTCGTAGTAGCTCAGTAGGCTGCTGTTCATGGTGGATGCGGTCGGTCGAGTCGTTCGAGGGGCCGTGATTCAGTTGCGGGCACGCGCGGCGGCCTGGTCGCCGATCGCATTCCATGCATCGCGCAGCGGGGTCATCAGCTTCTGGCATTCGTCCAGGGCCGATTCGTCGTTGCGCAGGTTCGCGTGCGTCAGGCGCAGGCAAACATAGGCGTACAGGTCTGACAGGTCGGCGGCCAGCTTGCCGCCCTCGGTCAGGTTCAGGCTGGCCTTCAGGCCTTCGTCGACGATGCGGATCGCGTGCACGATGGCTTCGCCCTTGGCGCGCACGTCACCCGCGCGCATGGCGCCGCGGGCGCGGGCCACGGCGGCGAAGAAGCCGTCGAACAGCATGGCCACCAGCCGGTGCGGCGAAGCCTCGTTGACCATGGTCTGCACGCCCACTTGCTGGTAGGCGCCGGCGAAGCGGGCGCGGGTGGAAGGAGAGGTGAAGGTGGCACTGAACATGATGGAGCTCTTGTCGTCGGTGCGAGTGCGTTTGTCCTGTTGGTGTTATCGGTGCCTGCACCCCGGCACTTGAGCCGGTGAAAGGGGCATTTCCCTCGCTTGAAGCGCGGACCGGCGCGCGGCGCGTCGCACTTTTGCCGGTTCCGCAAACGCACACGCCGCCCGAAGGCGGCGTGTGTGCGTTCCCTGAGGCGAGGTGTCTTAGGCCGATGTGTTGACGTTCAATGACTTGAGCTGCTGCGTGAGGTAGCCGGACAGCCCGTTGAGCTGCGACATGGTGGCGTCCAGCGCGGTGAACTGCGCGCGCATGCGCGATTCGGTCTGCGCCAGCCGGGCTTCCAGGCTTTCCTGCGTGCGGCTGTAGCGGCGCTGCATGGCCTTCAGGGCCTCGTCGCGGGTCTGGAAGGTGCCCTTGCTGCCCAGCGCGCCGTCGGCGAGCTGCTTGAAGCGCTGCATGAAGCCGGTGCTCTCGGTGTCGGCGCCGGTGGCGCTGAAGAACTTCTTCAATTCGGGCAGGTTGGCCAGGCCCTTGTTCAGCGCGGTGGCGTCCGTCCCCAGGGTGCCGTCGCTCTTCATCGTGATGCCGATGTCGGCCAGGCTGGTCCAGGCGCTCGAGGCGGTGCTGCCCACGTTGATGACGTTGCGCAGCGCGCGCTGCAGGCCCACCGCGCTGCTGTCGCCCTGCAGCGCACCGCCGACCTTGGTCTCGGCGTTGTAGGCCATCTGCGTGCGCATGTAGCCGGCCAGGTCGTTGAAGGCGGTGACGAAGTCGTTGATCTTGGTCTTCACCGTCTCGGTGTCCAGCGCCACCGCCACGTCCACCGGCGCGGCGGTGGTCTTGAGCAGGTTCAGGGTCAGCCCGTCCACCACGTTGGTGAGCGTGTTGCTGGCCGAGGTGATGGCGATGCCGTTGATGGTGGCCGTGGCGTCGGCGGCCATCTGCGCGGCCGTCATCTGCGACGGGCCGCCGGCGGGGTCGAAATCGAGTGCGCTCAAGCCCGTGGCGGCATTCGCGTCGCCGGTGGTCTCTGCGGTGGTGATGCGGAAGCCGTTCTCGGCGCCCGTGTCCTTCGAGCGGATGGACAGCCGCGCGCCGCTGGCGTCGTTGACGATGCTGGCGACCACGCCGGCATCGGCCGCGTTGATCTTGTCGCGCACGCTCTCGATGCTGGTCTCGCCCGCGCCGATGGTGATGGCCACGGCCGAGCTGCCGGTCTTGGGGGTGAAGGTGTCGATGGGCGAGCCGGTCCACGCGCCCAGCTCGATCGTGATCGTGCCCTGGTTGAAGGTGCTGGACGCCGCGGCCGAGGCGGTGAGCGTCTGCGCCTTGGCCAGCGTGGCCACGTTGACCTGGTAGTTGCCGGCCGCGGCGCCAGCGCCGGCGGTGACCTTGATGGCCGTGTCGGACGAGGTGGCGGTGGTGCCGTTCCACAGCGTGGCCGAGGTCAGCCCGCTGGCCTTGTCGCGCAGCGCCGAGAAGTAGCTCTGCAGCTTGCCGTAGGTCGAGATCTGCGCGTCGACGTCCTTCTGCTGCTTCGCCAGTGCATCGAGCGGGCGTTGCTCGATCGCCATCAGCGACTTGACGATCGAGGCGACGTCCAGGCCGCTGCCCAGGCCTGCCGAGCTGAGGTTGCCGACGCCGCTGATGGAATTGGTGGCCATGGATGCGGTTCCTTCGTCTTCGGGTTATCGGTGGGTGCGCGCTGGAACTTGAGGGCCGAGGCGGGGGACTGTCATGCCGCGGGCCGCCAAGAAAAAGGGCCGGTCGCGCGGACCGGCCCTGGCGGTTCCCACCCCTGGGAAGTCACCGTGAGAGAGATGTCGATCAACCCTGCAGCAGCTTCAGCACCTGCTGCGGCAGCTGGTTGGCCTGGGCGATCATCGCGTTGCCGGCCTGCTGCAGGATCTGCGCGCGCGACAGGTTGGCGGTTTCCGCCGCGAAGTCGGCGTCCATGATGCGGCCGCGGGCGGCCGACTGGTTCTCGGAAGCGACCTGCAGCACGCCGATCACGGCCTCGAAGCGGTTTTGCGCGGCACCGTAGGTGGCGCGTTCGCTGTTGAGCGTGTTCAGCATCGTGTCGAGGTTGGTGATGGCGGTGCCGGCGTTGGCGGCGCTGGTCACGTCGCCGCCGGTCACCGCGGTCACGTCGGCATTGCCCGACAGGTCGGTGGTGGTGATGGAGACGGTCTGGCCCGAATTGGCACCCACCTGGAAATCCAGTACGCCGGCATCGGCGGCCAGGATGGCCAGGCCGTTGAAGGTCGTGGCACCGATGGTGCGGGTGATTTCCGAGGCCAGCTGCTGGTATTCCTGGTCGAGGCTGGTGCGGTCGGCGGCGGTGTTGGTGCCGTTGGCCGATTGCACCGCCAGTTCGCGCATGCGCTGCGCCATGTCCGTCAGCTTGCCGATGGCGCCTTCAGCGGTTTGCGCCAGGCTGATCGCGTCGTTGGCGTTGCGCACCGCCACGTTCATGCCGCGCACCTGGGCATTCATGCGCTCGGCGATGGCGAGGCCGGCGGCGTCGTCCTTGGCGCTGTTGACGCGCAATCCGGAAGACAGTCGCTGCATCGACGTCGACAGCGAGTTCTGCGACATCGACAGGTTGCGTTGCGCGTTCAGCGACTGGATGTTGGTGTTGATGGTCTGGGGCATGGTAGGCACTCCTGAAGGCTCGATGACTCCCGGCGTACTTGCCTTGACCCTTCTTCAAACAGGTGCGTGGCAGTGCTTCCGGACTGGCGATCGCCAACGGTGTGGCGTAGTGAAAATGCTATTCATCCGCCGCGTGAGCAATTGACCGAAATGCGGGACGCAAACCGGCCAGTTCCAATCCGGAAAGAGGAACGCGCCGCGGCCCGTGAGGGCGGCGGCGCGTTGCGCGAAGGGCTTTGACGGAACGCCGCGCGAAGGCGGCGCTCCCGGCTGCGCTGCTGGGTCAGCGCAGCAGCTGCATCACCTGCTGCGGCAGCTGGTTGGCCTGCGAAATCATCGCGTTGCCGGCCTGCTGCAGGATCTGCGCGCGCGACAGGTTGGCGGTTTCCGCCGCGAAGTCCGCGTCCATGATGCGGCCGCGGGCAGCGGCCTGGTTCTCGGACGAGACCTGCAGCACGCCGACGATGGCCTCGAAGCGGTTCTGCGCGGCACCGTAGGTGGCGCGCTCGCTGTTCAGCGTGTTGATCAGCGTGTCCAGGTTCGTCATCGCCGTGCTGGCGTTGGCCGCGGTGGTCAGGTCGCCGCCGGTCACGGCCGTCACGTCGGCATTGCCCGACAGGTCGGTCGTCGTGATGGTGACGGTCTGGCCCGAGTTGGCGCCCACCTGGAAGTCGGTGGCGCCGGCGTTGCCCGCCAGGATCGCCAGGCCGTTGAAGGTCGTGGCACCGATGGTGCGGGTGATTTCAGAGGCCAGCTGCTGGTATTCCTCATCCAGGCTGGTGCGGTCGGCGGTGCCGTTGGTGCCGTTGGCCGACTGCACGGCCAGCTCACGCATGCGCTGGGCCATGTCGGTCAGCTTGCCGATCGAGCCTTCAGCGGTCTGCGCCAGGCCGATGGCGTCGTTGGCGTTGCGGATCGCGACGTTCATGCCGCGGGTTTGCGCGTCCATGCGGTTGGCGATGGCGAGGCCGGCAGCGTCGTCCTTGGCGCTGTTGACACGCAGGCCGGAAGACAGGCGCTGCATGGACGTCGCCAGCGAACTCTGCGATGCAGACATGTTGCGCTGTGCGTTCAGGGACACGACGTTGGTGTTGATGGCAAGAGGCACGATGAACTCCTTGGGTTACAGATATCCCGGCGGGAAGCGCCGACGTTTAACTCGGGTCATGCACCGATACGGCTGGTGCACCACCGTTGCCGACCGGATCGGCCTTTCGGCTCCTCCGGTCCGCCCGCGCTAGTCGCCGGTGGTTCGTCGGCTGGCATCGCTGCCTGTTGTCCGCCTTACCCATCGGCCGGCTAACCGGACCGCGGGGGTCTTTCGACCGCCCGTTGGGATGGGTATCGGCGTGGGGAGGACTGGACTTGAGGGTGTTTCGGCCGGCTTTTTCGCCCGCTGTCAATCTGCGATCGGGCTTGTTTCGTGACGGCCCGCACGCTTTCGACCATCAATTCGGGGCCATTCCTGCCGTCAGCGGAGCCGGGACCGCCGGCTGTAGCCCTTCAGCTCAGGGAAGCCGGGGCAGGGCGCAGGACGGGGCGCAGCGGCCGTGTAGGAATTTGTCTGACAAGGGGCACGGAAGAAGCGGGACTCCAGATGACGAATTGGCCTGATGTTGCCGCCCAGTTCCAATCTCTACAGTACGTTTCATCGCAGCACGAACCCGCAACATTCAAGGAGCCAGCAGACATGAACGCCGACCAAATCCTCGCCGAGATCCGTGAAGCCAACCTGTCGTACCTGATGCTGGCACAGAGCCTCATCCGCGCAGACCGCGAACAAGCCCTGTTTCGCCTGGGTGTCTCGGAAGACACCGCGACGCTGCTCGCCACGCTGACCCCGGCGCAGATGATGAAGATCGCTTCCAGCAACACGCTGCTGTGCCGCATGCGCTGCGAAGACGACCTGGTGTGGAGCCTGCTGACCAGCCACGGCAAGTCGGCCGCCAACGACGGTGTGTCCCGCCTGCACGCTTCCATCCTGATGGCCGGCCGCCATCAAGAAGCGGCCTGAGGCCACAAAGCCTCCAGCGACCCGGCACGAACCAACACATCAGGAGAGAGAACCATGACGCGCACCAAGAGCATCCTCACGGAAGCCAAGCAGATCGACACCGCCGTTGAACTGATCCGCCTGGGCGCGCGCCTGCAGGTGTTGGAAAGCGAGACCGACCTGAGCTACGAGCGCCTCTTGCGCCTGTACAAGGAAGTCGCCGGCAAGAGTCCCAGCAAGGGCCAGCTGCCGTTCTCCACCGACTGGTTCATGACCTGGCAGCCCAACATCCATGCCAGCCTCTTCCTGAACATCCACGAGTACCTGAACAAGGTGGTCGAGCTCGACGAGATCGACACCGTGATCAAGGCCTACAAGCTGTACCTGGAGCAGGTCAGCGCACAGGAGATCGAGCCCCAGCTGTCGATCACCCGCGCCTGGCGCCTGGTCAAGTTCATCGACAACGGCATGCTGACGATGACCAAGTGCAGCAAGTGCGGCGGCCACTTCGTGACCCACCCGCACGAGATCGCCCGCCACTACGTCTGCGGCCTGTGCAACCCGCCCGCGCGCGCCGGCAAGGGCCGCGCCGCCGGCAGCCTGCGCCTGGCCGGTGCCGACGAGTGCGCCCATCACTGAACGCCCCTGAATGCGCCCCTGGATGCTTCCCGATGCCGCGACGCGCTGCTCCCGCCCACCGGCCACGCCCGCGGCCCGGGCAAAGCGACGAATAGTTCACGGCACCGCCTGGTGCTGCCCTTCAACCCCGGTGCGCCGGGGCCGATAAGGGATCCAGGTGACCCAGTTTTGTTTGCTTGTCTCTTAGTCTCCTCCTAGGACATCCCCTGTCCTTTCCGGGCGGATCCACTCGTTGGAATCCGCCCTTTTTCTTGGTGCCCTGCGGTGCCTCGCGAGGCTGGTCCTCAAGATGGTGCAGGCCGGGCCGATAAATCTGATAGCGGCCCGCTGGCAGGGCCAAGAACTGCTTTCAAGTGAACCTCGTCCCGTTCTCCAAACAGTACCTCCGGCTGAATGAAGCGCTGCCCTTCGGGCTGCGTGACGCGGCTGGCCGTCTGCTGCTGGCGGCTGGTTCGCGGGTGGACAACAGCGACCGGCTCGAGGAACTGCGCAGCTCCGACCTGTACGCGGAGGAATCCGAATCCAGCGACTGGCGCCGCCGCCTGGGCGGTGCGATGGACGCGATGCTGCTGCGCAATGCACCGCTGGGCCGCATCGCCGAGGCACGGCCTGACCCGCACACGTCGGACGACACGCACGCGGTGCGCGGCTTCACGCTGCGCTTCGGCGAGCAGTGGGACGAACTGGTGCTGGCACTGGATGCGCTGATGCGCGAACCCGCGGCCGACCGCGGCTGGCCGCAGCGCGTGCTGGCGCTGGCCGACCGCGTGCGCGCCTTGGGCGCGCGCCGGTTCGACGATTCGCTCTATCACCTGATCTACACGGCCGGCCACAGCACCGATTCGTACACCGCGCACCACGGCCTGCTGTGCATGCTGGTGGCGCAGGAAGCGGCGCGCATGCTGCGCTGGGACGAGGACGTGTCGCGCAGCCTGTCGCACGCGGCGCTGACGATGAACGTCTCGGTGCGGCGCCTGCAGGACATGCTGGCCGCGCACGCGCCCACGATGAGCCCGTCGATGCGGGCCGAGCTGGACGCGCACCCGATGAAATCGGCCGAACTGCTGGGCCTGGCGGGCATCGCCGACCCGGTGTGGCTGGAAATCGTGCAGCTGCACCACGACGACAGCCGCGAGCTGGTGCCGCTGCAGGACCTGAGTGCCGCGCAGCAGGCCGCGCGCCTGCTGCGCCGCGTCGACATCTTCACCGCCAAGCTGAGCCGGCGCGCCACCCGCATCCCGGCCACGCCGGTGGCGGCCGCGCGCGAGGCCTGCCTGGGCGCCGGCGGCGTGCCCGACGAGATCGGCGGCGCGCTGCTCAAGGCCGTGGGCCTGTACCCGCCGGGCAGCTTCGTCGAGCTGACCAGCGGCGAGACCGGCATCGTCATCGGCCGCGGCCGCCGTGCCAACCTGCCGCTGGTGGCGGTGCTGGTGGCCTCGTCCGGCGCGCCCATGGGCACGCCGGCGCTGCGCGACACGCTGGACCGCCGCTACAGCGTCAAGCGCGCCGTCAGCGTCGA
>CBIHPZ010000095.1:0-9528 GCA_966211865.1 uncultured Aquabacterium sp. | reverse complement strand
GCCCGCATCGGCGCCCGTTTCACCGGTGCCGGCGGACATGCCCGCGGCCAGCCGCGCGCTGCTCGCGCAGCGTCTGCAGGCCTGGGGTGACCTCGCTGCGCCGCCGCCCGGGCCGCCGGCGCCCTCCGGCGACCACGCGGCTGGAATTCACGCCAGCGCCGCCACCAACACCCTCCTCGCCCCCGACGACGCCACGCTGGCCGCCGCCCTGCGCCGCTTCCAGTCCCGCCACGGCCTGGCCGAAGACGGGCTCTACGGCCCGGCCACGCGCAGCGCCCTGCAGGTGACGCCGGCGCAGCGTGCGCGCCAGGTCGAACTGGCGCTGGAACGGCTGCGCTGGACACCGCTGCTGCAGGCCCCGCGCATGGTGGTGGTCAACATCCCCGAGTTCCGCCTGCGCGCCTACGAGGTGGTGGACGGGCGCATCGAGGTGCGCCAGGACATGCGGGTGGTGGTGGGTGGCGCGATGCGGCACCAGACGCCGCTGTTCGACGAGGACATGCGCACGATCGAGTTCGGGCCGTACTGGAACGTGCCGCCTTCCATCGCGCGGCAGGAACTGGTGCCGCGGCTGCGGCGCGACCCCGCTTACTTTGCGCGTGAGGAACTGGAGTTCGTGGGCCCGGGCGGCGCGGTGGAGCAGGTGGTGACGGCCGAGCGGCTGCAGTCGGTGCTGGCCGGCACCTGGCGCTTGCGCCAGCGCCCGGGTGCCCGCAACGCGCTGGGCGGCATCAAGTTCGTGTTCCCCAACCACAACGCCATCTACCTGCACCACACGCCGGCCACCGGGCTCTTCGCGCAGGCGCGGCGCGACTTCAGCCACGGCTGCATCCGCGTGGAAGACCCGGTGGCGCTGGCGGGGTTCGTGCTTCAGGGCTTGCCCGGATGGGACGCCACGACGATCCGGCAGACCATGGCCACCGCGCATTCCCGCACGGTGGCCCTGCCGCAGCCGGTGCCGGTCCTCATCGCCTACGGAACCGCGCTGGTGAAGGAGGGTCGCATGCACTTCTTCGACGACGTGTACGGTCACGACCGGGTGCTGGACGCCGCGCTTCGCCGCGTGTCGGCGTCCAGCGCCGCGCCCTGACGTGTCAGCCTTTCACACTCCTGGCATTGCCGCCGCCCAGCCGCCCACCGCCCCATCGCCATGAGCACGCCGCAAGACCCCGCCCGCCGCCGCTTCATCGGCCATGCCACCCGCGCGGCCGGCACGGCGGCCTTGTCCGGGCTGGGCGCCAGCGGCCTGGTGCAGGCCGCCACGCCGGGCGCCACGGCCGAGCGGGCGCTGGAGTTCGTCCACACCCACACCGGCGAGCGCATCGGGCTGGTGTTCGCGGTCGGGCGCGATTACGTGCAGGACGCGCTCTCCGCACTCGACCGCTTCCTGCGCGACCACTACACCGGCGACGTCGGCCGCATGGACCCGCAGTTGTTCGACCTGCTGCACCGCACGCGCGGCCTCGTCGGCTCGCACGCGCCATTCGAGGTCATCTCGGGCTACCGCTGCCCCCTGACCAACGACCGCCTGCGCAGCACCGGCGGCGGCGGCGTGGCGCGGCACAGCCTGCACATGGAAGGCCGCGCCATCGACGTGCGCCTGCCGGGCGTGAAGCTGGCCGACCTGCGCGACGCGGCGCTGTCGCTGAAGGGCGGCGGCGTCGGCTTCTACGCGAGGGAAGGCTTCGTGCACCTGGACACCGGGCGCGTGCGCGCGTGGTGAGGCTTCGCGGGCCCGGCGCCACGTTCACGGCCCTTCTGGAACGCGCTGCCCGGTCCATCCCATCCGGCGGGAGACCGGAGGCTGAAGGGCCAGTCCGGGACCCTTCCCACGCAGTCGCCTCCGTCGCGCTAACAGGCCCTTGAATCGTCACCCGCTGTCGGCGATCAGTGCGCGCAATTGCAGCGCATTCGGCACCGCGCCGCTGCCGGCGGTGTTGTCGAAGATGCACCAGCATTCCGCTTCAGCCGGCCATGGCCGGATCTCCGCCGCGCGGTCCTGGATCCAGGCCGCGTCATAGCGCGACCAGTACTTGCGGGGCGAGCCGTGCCAGCGCCAGTACAGCAGCGCGCCGCGGCCATCGCCTTCCGGGCCCAGCCAGCCGCCGGGGTGCGCTGCCTGCGGCCAGCGCGCCGGGTCCGCACCGGCGCGCGCGACTTTCAATCGGGCCAGCACGGCGTCGGCCGACGCGCTGAACCAGCTGGCGTGGCGCGGCTCGCAAACCACCGGGCCCCCGTGCAGTTCAGCCAGCAGCTGGAAGAAGCCGCGCACGGGCCGCGCCTCGAACGCGAACGATGGCGGCAATTGCACCAGCAGCGGCCCCAGCTTCGGGCCCAGTCCGGCCACTTCGGACAGGAATTGCCGCAGCGGTTCACGTGCGCGCCGCAGGCGGCCCTCGTGCGTGATGGCGCGGGGCAGCTTGACGGCAAAGCGGAATTCCGCGGGCGTCTGTTCGGCCCAGCGGCGGTACACCGCTTCCCGGTGGCTGCGGTGGAACGAGCTGTTGATCTCCGCGCAATTCAGCACCGCTGCATAACGCTCGAGATGCGCGCCATCGCCGGCGAAATGCGGCTTGGCTTCAGCAGGAATCGACCAGCCGGCGGTGCCGATGCGCATGGACGGGAAGGGGGGGGAATGAGGCGGTGGCGTCGGCACCGCCATGGCAATCCCGGTGCCCGGCCGGCCCTTCCGCAGCCTGCCCGCCCCACGCGGCGGCACCGCCGCCGCCGCCACTCAGGCTTCGTCCGCGGCCAGAACGCGCTGCACCAGCGAAGTCCAGTACGCCGCACCCACCGGCAGGTTGGCGTCGTTGAAGTCGTAGCCCGCGTTGTGCAGCATCGGGCTGTCTTCGCCGTTGCCCAGGCGCAGGAAGCAGCCGGGACGGTGCTGCAGGTAGTAGGCGAAGTCCTCGCTGCCGGTCACCGGGCCGAAGGGGGCGACGACGCGCTCGGCGCCCACCAGGGCCTCGGCCACCTCGCGCGCCAGGGCCGTCTCGGCCTCGCTGTTCACCAGCACCGGGGTGCCGGACTCGTAGGCGATGTCGGCCCGGCCGCCATAGCCCTGCACGTGCAGCGTCACCAGGTCATGGATGCGTTCCTTCAGCCGTGCTCGCACCGCTTCGTTGAAGGACCGCACGCTCAGGCCCAGCGTGGCGTTTTCGGGGATGACGTTGGGCGCGTCACCGGCGTGGAGGCTGCCGATGGTGACCACCGCCGTCTGCGTGGGGTCGATGTTGCGCGACACCACGGTCTGCAGCGCCATCACCAGGCTGCCGGCGATCAGCACCGGGTCCACCGCCAGGTGCGGCCGCGCGGCGTGGCCACCGCGGCCATGGATGGTGATGCGCACCGTGTCCGCGGCCGACATGAAGGGCCCGCTGCCGAAGCCGAAGGTGCCCGCCGGCAGGCCGGGGTGGTTGTGCATGCCGAAGATGGCGTCGCAAGGGAAACGGTCGAACAGGCCGTCGGCGATCATGCGCTGGGCGCCGCTGTCGCGGCCGGCTTCTTCCGCCGGCTGGAACACCAGGTGCACGGTGCCGGAAAAGCGGCCGTGCAGGGCCAATTGCCGCGCCGCGCCCAGCAGCATGGTGGTGTGGCCGTCGTGGCCGCAGGCATGCATGACGCCGGTGTTGCGGCTGGCGTGCGGCAGCTGCGTGCGTTCCAGGATGGGCAGCGCGTCCATGTCGGCCCGCAGGCTGATGCGGCGCGTGCCGCTGCCCCGCCGCAGCGTGCCCACCACGCCGTGGCCGCCCACGTTGCGCGTTACCTCGTAGCCCCATTCACCGAGCCGCGTGGCCACCAGTTCGGCGGTGGCGGCCTCCTTGAACGACAGCTCGGGGTTCTGGTGCAGGTGGCGGCGGATCTGCGTGAGCAGTTCGGCGGATCCGGCCAGGTCGGTGACGGGGCACAGGGTCTTGTAGCGGGGGTCCATGGCGTGGGTTCCTGGTCAGGTGCCTGGCGCCCAGTGTGCCCGTTCCACCACGCCAGCCCCTTCAGCGCCGCCGCGCCAGCGTCACCCCGTCGCTGATCGGCAGCAGCGAGAGGTCGATGCGCTCGTCGCCATGCAGCTTGTCGTTGAACGCCCGCAGGGCCACGGTGTCGGCATCGCGCGCGCTGCCGGCCACGTCGCCGCCCCACAGGGTGTTGTCGACCACGATCAGGCCGCCGGGGCGCACCAGGCGCAGGCAGCGTTCGTAATAGGCGTCGTAGCTGACCTTGTCGGCGTCGATGAAGGCGAAGTCGTACTGGCCCGATTCGCCGGCCGCCAGGCATTGGTCGAGCGTCTGCAGCGCGGGCGCCAGGCGCAGGTCGATCTTGTGGGCGACGCCGGCCTGCGCCCAATGGGGCTGGCCGACGCGGGTGTACTCGTCGCTGATGTCGCAGGCGAGCACGCGGCCGTCGTCGGGCAGCGCCAGCGCCACGCTGAGCGCGCTGTACCCGGTGAAGACGCCGATCTCGATGGTGCGGCGCGCGCCGATGAGCTTCACCAGCAGGGCCATGAACTGGCCCTGCTCCGGCGAGATCTGCATGCCGCCGTGCGGGTGCTGGCGCGTGGCTTCGCGCAGTGCGGCCTGGGCGGGGTGTTCGCGCAGGGAGTGGTCCAGGACGTACCGGTACAGCACGTCGGTCATCGGCAGGGTGGAACGGCTCATGGGCTGGGGCGTCGATGGTTGACAATGTCCTCGATCGTCGGCGCACTCGTGGACAATGTCAACCAATCGCTGGGGTGCGGGCGGGGCTTTTCGGCCACCGGCTGCAAGGCAGAGGCCGAAAGCGCCGGCACGCCGGTTCAGCGGCCCGGCACCTGGAACGCCTTGCGCGCCGCGGCGGCCTTGGCGGACATCACGCAGCCGCGTGCATGGTCGTTCACCAGCCCCATGGCCTGCATGAAGGCGTAGACGGTGGTGGGGCCGACGAACTTCCAGCCGCGCTTCTTCAGGTCCTTCGACAGCGCCACCGACTGGGCGGAGGTCGAGGCGGTCTGCGGCTCGCCTTCCAGCGGCGCTTCATAGCGCCAGAAATACGCGGCCAGCGAGCCCTGCTCCTGCTGCAGTTCCACCGCGCGTTGGGCGTTGTTGATCACCGCCTCGATCTTGCCGCGGTGGCGCACGATGCCTTCGTCGGCCAGCAGCCGCGTGACGTCCTTGGCGCCGTATTTCGCCACCTTGTGGAAGTCGAAGCGGTCGAAGGCGCGGCGGAAGTTCTCGCGCTTGGCCAGGATGGTGCGCCAGCTGAGGCCCGACTGGAAGGCCTCCAGGCTCACCTTCTCGAAGAGGCGCTGGTCGTCGCCCACCGGGTAGCCCCATTCGTTGTCGTGGTAGGGCTCGAATTCCGGGGCGCCGGCGCACCAGCGGCAGCGCGGGCGGCCGTCGGTGCCGGGAAGGGTCTTGTCTTCGCTCATGGCTGTGCTGCTCGATCAACCGGGGGCTGATTCTGCCCAGCCTCGGCAGCCGGCCCCAGCGGTGCCCATTCCGGGCCAGGCGCGGCTTCTATCACCAACCCAGAGCGGCCATCGAACGCCGGCAGCTCCAGCCGCTGCGCATGCAGCCACAGCCGCGCCAGGCCCAGCCACTGCGCCACCGCGCGGTTGTGGGCGCCCTTGCCGTGCGTGCTGTCGCCCACCAGCGGATGCGCGATGTGCTTGAAGTGGCGGCGGATCTGGTGGCGGCGGCCGGTCAGCGGTTCCACCTCGACCAGCGCGTAGCGGCTGGTGGCGTGCCGGCCGTCGGGGAACGGCCATTCATGGCAGGCCAGGCGGCGGTAGAGGGTGCAGGCCGGCACGCGCGGCTGGCCGGTGGAAGGCCGTTCGGGGTCGCGCGCCAGCGGCTGGTCGATCTCGCCCGATTCGGGCGGCCAGCCGCGCACCAGCGCGATGTAGCGCTTGCGGACCCGGCCTTCCTCGAAGGCAGCGCCCAGGGCGCGCGCCGCTTCCACGTGGCGCGCGAACAGCAGCACGCCGGACGTGGCCTTGTCGAGCCGGTGCACGGTCCACAGCGGCATGCCCAGCTGCGCGCGCAGCAGGTCCAGCGCGTTGCGGTCTTCGTGGGCGTCCAGCGTGGACCGGTGCACCAGCAGGCCGGGCGGCTTGTCGATGGCGACGAGCTCGTCGTCGGCGTGCAGCAGGCGCAGCGGCTCGGCGGGCGGCTGAAGGGGTTCGCCCGCGCCGCCACGGCCCGCTGTCTCCATGCCAACCCTCATCGCTTCCATGCCCGCATTGTCGCGAGCCGTCGGCGCGGGGCGGCGGGCCCGTCAGCGCATCAGGTCCACGGGTCCACGTCGTGGCGGGGCGCGCGATCCCGCGGGTAGACCGCGGGCATTCACGCAGCGGGCCGGCAGGCGTGTCGAAGTGCTCAGCTCTCGGCGCGGCGCAGCGCCTGCATTTCCTGGTCCAGCATCCGGCGGCGCAGGCCTTCGCCCTGCAGGCTCAGCAGCGTGACGATGCCGTGGATGGCCAGGCCCAGGGCCCAGCCCATCAGCGGAACGTGGTGGGCGCGCGGGTGGTGCAGGCCGAGCTGGCTGAGGGCGAAGAAGCCGAGGTTGACGACGACGAAGACGAAGGCATGGATGAAGAAGCCCATCTTGCGGCGCACGCGGCGTTGGGCGCGGGCTTCGATGGAGAGGGAATCGCGGTCGGCTTTCATGCGGTGCTCCTGGGTGGGTGCGGTGTCGATGGAGTGCATGGTGCGTCGCCGGGCCCGGGCCCGCGATGGCCGCGCGACGGGGCGCCGATGGCTGGCGCGAAATGCGCGCGGGGCGGCGGGAAATGCCGGCGGCGCGGCGCCAAGAGCACCAGCCGGCCGGCCGGTTCGACGGCCCGCTGGCCGCCGCGGATCAGCAGCGGCCCGAGCGCCGGCTGCGCGGCTGCAGCTTGTCCAGTTCGGCGAACTGCTGCTTCAGCAGCAGCATCAGGGTGCGCGCATGCTCCACCGACAGCCGCACGCAGCTGGAAGGCGCCTCGTCGTCACGGCTGCGCTGCGGCAGCACCGCCAGGTCGGTGCCGAGTTCGATCAGGCCCTTGTCATGCTTCACCGACTTGATGCGCTGGATGTCGATGTCGTAGGTCTTCATGCGCGGGGCTCACGGGCTGGAATCAGGGGCGCTGATTGTCGGCGCTGGCGCGCGCCGCGGGCGGCCCGCCGCCGCTCATTCGCCGGCCGGCCGCGTCCTCGCCTTCGCGCGCTGCGCCTTCACCTGCGCGCGCACCGCCCCCAGCAGCTCGCGCAGCGGCCCTTCGGCGGGCGCGGACAGCACGCGCACGCTGTGGCAGCGGCCGTCGTGCTCGATGGTCAGCGTGTCGGCCTGCATGTCGGCCGCACCGCGCGCATGGCTGCCCACGGTGGCCGGCAGGTCGAAGAAGCCGGCGGCCTGCACCAGGCCCTGCAGGTGCCGGCGCGCATCGGCATCGAGCGCCTCGGTGTCGATCTCGACCGGCTTCTGCAGGCCCGGCAGGTAGGCCAGGCCGCCTTCGCTTTGATGGACGATGCGCATCTCTCTTTGCCGCCGCAAGGCGCCCTCCTCCCGCAGATCCTGCCCGACCTACAGCTCGATGCCCACGGCCGCCCAGCCGGCGCGCACGGCCTTCTGCTGGTTGCTGCCCTGGCCATACAGGCGGCCGGCCACGTCCAGCGTCACCCCGGCAAAGCGGCGGAAGCCGGTGTTGGGCCTGATGCGCGAGTTGCGCAGGGTTTCATACCAGATGCGGCCGGCCTGTTCCCAGGCATGCCCGCCAATGGCGATGGCCACGCGGTAGAAGGCATGGTTCGGAATGCCGGAGTTGATGTGCACGCCGCCGTTGTCCTGGAAGGTGTGGACGAACTTGCTCATGTGCTTGGGCTGCGGGTCCTTGCCCAGCACCGGATCGTCGAAGGCCGAGCCCGGGTCCTTCATCGACCGCAGCGCCACGCCGTTGACGCCGGCGGCCAGCAGCCCTTCGCCGATCAGCCAGTCGGCCTGGTCCGCGGTCTGGCCGCGGACGAACTGCTTGATGAGCGAGCCGAAGACGTCCGACATCGATTCGTTCAAGGCCCCGGACTGGTTGAAGTACTGCAGCTGCGCCTCGTCTTCGGTGACGCCGTGGGCCAGCTCATGCCCGATCACGTCCAGCGACGCGGTGAAGCGGTTGAAGAGCTGCCCGTCGCCGTCGCCGAACACCATCTGCTGCGAGTTCCAGAACGCGTTGTTGTAGTCCTGGCCGAAGTGCACCGTGGCGTCCAGCGCCATGCCGGCGTCGTCGATGGAATTGCGGTCGTAGGCCGCGGCGAAGAAGTCGAAGGTGGCGCCCAGGCCGTCGTAGGCCTCGTTGACGGCCACGTCGGCCACGGGGCCCTGGCCCTCGCCGCGCGCCAGCGTGCCGGGCAGTGTTTCGGTGTGGGCAGCGGTGTAGATCGAGCGCCGCTTGCCCTGCGGCACCACCGCCGTGGCCGCCACCTGCGGCTGCGCCGCCTTGGTGGCCGCGCCGGCCAGCCGCAGTGCGCGGAAGGTGTTGTCCACCGACCGGGTGCGCAGCGCCGCGGCACGCTGCACCGGCGTGCCGTTCTTCGCGATCTCGTCGAGCACGTAGGGCGGAATGACGCAGAAGATGGAGTGACGATGGTGGGCTTGGCAGCACCGCATGGTGGGTCTCCCTGGACAGGTGGTTGCAGGACGCCAGCAGGCCACGGTTCGGCGGGCGGCGCATCCTCAACCTGGTCGATTCTGGACGCCGGGCGGTCCCTAGACTCATCGACATCGCAGCGGCAAGGGGAATGCCATGGGCCATGCCATCACCGGGTTGATCGCCGTCGCGGGCGTCTCGGGCGCGCTGCTGCAGGGCGCCGAGGCGCCCGAGGTCTACCGCGGCCTGTGCGACGCTTCCGCCGCCGTGGCGCTGGACGAACGGCACTTCGTGGTGGCCGACGACGAGCACAACGTGCTGCAGGTCTACCAGCGCGGCAAAGAGCACGCCGTGGGCGCGCTGCCGCTCGTCGACTTCCTGGGCGCCGAGAAGGAATCGGACCTGGAGGGCGCGGCGCAGGTGGGCGGCGTCACCTACTGGATCAGCTCGCACGGGCTCAATGCCAAGGGCAAGGGCGGCAAGGACCGGCGCCGCTTCTTCGCCACCGAGGTGGTGCCGGGCTCGCAGCCGCCCCGGTTGCGCACCGTCGGCCAGCCGCGGCGCGACCTGCTGGAAGCCATGGCGCAGGCCGCGTCATTGAAGCGTTATGCGCTGGACCAGGCCGCGCAGCTGCCGGCCGAGGCCCAAGGCGGGCTCAACATCGAAGGCCTGGCGGCCACGCCGCAGGGCGGCCTGCTGATCGGTTTCCGCAACCCCATTCCCGCGCATGGCGCCTTGGTCGTGCCATTGAACAACCCGCGTGAATGGCTGAATGGCGCAGCCGCGGCATTCGGCCAGCCCATTGAATTGCCCTTGGGCGGCCGCGGCATCCGCAGCCTGGAAGGGTTCGGCGCGGGCTACCTCATCGTGGCCGGGCCGCCGGACGACGACGGCGATTTCGCGGTCTACCGCTGGTCGGGCACGGTGGGCGAAGC
>CBIHPZ010000094.1:0-9538 GCA_966211865.1 uncultured Aquabacterium sp. | reverse complement strand
CTGCGCCTTCTCGCGCACCGAGCAGGTGTTGAACAGGATCAGGTCGGCCTGCTCGGGATCGTTGGTGGGTTCGTAACCTTCGGCCGCGTGCATCACGTCGGCCATCTTGTCGGCGTCGTACTCGTTCATCTGGCAGCCGAAGCTGCGGATGTAGACCTTCTTCGTCGTCATCGCGTGTCCCCTCAGCGTTTCGTCCAGGTCTGCGCGGACCAGTCGAAGAACCAGCGTTCAGCCTCGGCCGGCGTCTTGGGCCAAGGTTCCCGCCGCGCCTCGTCGGGGGTCAGCACCCAGACGTCGCGCAGGTTGCCGCTGGCGTCCAGCGTGTAGTGCACGCGCAGCTTCTGGCCGATCAGGGAGCCAGACATCTGCAGCATGTTGTCCATGCCACGGATGCGCGCGCCGGGTGACAGCCGCGCCGCACCGTCGTTGAGTTTCACGTCGGGCGGTTGCAGCACGGTGAGGTCGCCCCGCAGGGCGCCGGCCGGGAACTGGCGGGGCAGTTGCGCGTGGGCGGCAAGGGAGACGGAGAGGGCGAAGGCGCCGACGAGTGCGCCGACGATGGCGCCCGTTGGAGCTCGCAGAGCACAGCGGAGCATGGTGTTCATCCAGGGGCTGTGGAAAGACGAAGGCCCGAGCCTCTTGCGAGGGCTCGGGCCGGGATCTGGTGGCGCTTCAGGGATTCGAACCCCGGACCTGCGGATTATGATTCCGTCGCTCTAACCGACTGAGCTAAAGCGCCTGCAAGCCCGCGATTATAGCGTGAGATTCGCGGTTGGCGTCCAGCCCCCAACACCCACCCATTTGATGTTCAGCTTCTTCAAGAAAAAGTTCGCACCGCCGGCGCCTCCGCCCGAGGTGACGCCGCCACCGCCCGCACCCATCGCTGCGCCTGCCGCGCCGGTGGCTGCTCCGGCGCCAGTCTCCGTTCCTGTCCCGGCACCCGTGCCCGCGCCAGCCATCGCCGAACCTGCGATGGCTGCGCAGGTCGAAGCGGTCGAGGAGGTGCCGGCGCCTGCACCGGCCGAGCGCAAGGGCTGGCTCGATCGCCTGCGCCAGGGCCTGCGCAAGACCGGCTCCAGCATTGCCCAGGTGTTCACCGGCACACAGATCGACGATGCGCTGTACGAAGAGCTCGAGGCCGCTTTGCTGATGGCCGACGCCGGCGTCAAGGCCACCGAGTTCCTGCTGGGCGACCTGAAGCGCCGCGTGAAGGAGGCCAAGGCCACCGATCCCAAGGCGGTGCGCCTGCTGCTGGTCGATGCCATCGCCGACCTGCTGCAGCCGCTGGAGCGCCCGCTGGCCATCGGCCGCTACACGCCCACGGTGATCATGGTCGTGGGCGTCAACGGCGCGGGCAAGACCACGAGCATCGGCAAGCTGACGCGCCACCTCGCGGATGCCAGGCAGAAGGTGCTGCTGGCCGCGGCCGATACCTTCCGTGCCGCGGCACGCGAGCAGCTCGGCGTCTGGGCCGACCGCAACGAGGTGCAGATCGTCAGCCAGGAAGGCGGCGACCCGGCCGCGGTGACCTACGACGCGGTGGTGGCCGGCAAGGCGCGCGGCTGCGACGTGGTGATCGCCGACACGGCGGGCCGCCTGCCCACGCAGCTGCACCTGATGGAAGAGCTGAAGAAGATCCGCCGCGTGATCGCCAAGGCGGATGCGAGCGCGCCGCACGAGGTGCTGCTGGTGGTCGACGGCAATACGGGCCAGAACGCGCTGGCGCAGGTCAAGGCCTTCGACGATGCGCTGAAGCTCACCGGCCTGATCGTCACCAAGCTCGACGGCACGGCCAAGGGCGGCGTGCTGGCCGCCATCGCGCGCGAGCGGCCGGTGCCGGTCTACTTCATCGGCGTGGGCGAGAAGCTGGAAGACCTGGAAACCTTCGACGCTCGGGAGTTCGCGCAGGCCTTGCTGGGTTAAGTCCCGCGGGCAGGCAGGCGCCGGCCGCGGCATGCCGTGGTCGCGCGGGCTGCGCGTGCGTCGAGGTCAGCGCGCCTGCGTGGGCACCAGTTCGAAGTCGTCGAACAGGGCCGACGGCACGGGCTCCATCGTCGCGTCGTCGTGCTGCTGGTCGCCTTCGGCCAGGATCTCGGCCACCGGGATCAGCGGCATCGGGCGCGAGCTGCTGGCGGGCTGTGCCGCGTCGCGGGATGGGGATTGGCCGGTCAGCAGGGGCAGGAGCTGGTGGCGGGCCAGCGCCACGTCGGGCAGCGCATCGGCCTGCCAGGACAGCACCTTGATGCCGGCCTTGCGCAGCAGCGCGGTCATGCGCTCATGGCGACGGCGGCTGTTGTCGCTCAGCTTGCTGGCGCGCACGTCGATCACCGCCAGCACGCGCGAGCCGCTGTCGCACAGCAGCAGGTCAGCGCTCAGTCCGCTGATCGCCTGCAGCCAATCCGACTGGTTCGTCTTGACGCTGAGGAAACGGCTGAGCGGCACCTGCGCCAGCACCAGGTAGCCGGGCATCGCCTGACGCAGCAGCGTGTGGGCCTGCCGTTCTGCGACCGTGAGCACCCGCGCCGGAACGGGGGTGTGGGCCAGCACGTTGTCCGCGGCGTCCTTCCTGCCTTGACGTTGCGCCGGTGGCCGGCGCCTGCGGCCGGCCAGGAATGACAGCAGCAGGACCAGCGCGGCTGCGACGGCGAGAGCGATGGTGGCGTCGACGGACATCATGCCGGGGTGTTCGGCACCGCGGGCGCCGGACTGAAGGGCGCGCGGCCGGCCGCAGCGTCAGGACGCTGCGACAAGTGTGTCGGGATGTATGGCGGTTCAGCCGCCGAGCATGCCTTTCATGCCCTTCATGCCGCCCATGCGCTTCATCATCTTCATCAGGCCGCCGCCCTTCATCTTCTTCATCATCCCCTGCATCTGCTCGAACTGGTTCAGCAGGCGGTTGACTTCCTGGACGTGCACGCCGGCCCCGGCGGCGATGCGGCGCTTGCGGCTGGCCTTCAGCAGTTCGGGCTTGCGGCGTTCCAGCGGCGTCATCGAATTGATGATGCCTTCCATGCGCCGCACGTCCTTCTCGGCCTTGTCCATGTCGACATTGCCGGCCTTGGCGGTAAGTTGAGAAGGCAGCTTGTCCATCAGACCCGACAGCCCGCCCATCTTCTTCATCTGCGAGATCTGCATCAGGAAGTCGTTGAGGTCGAAGCCGTCGCCGGACTTGACCTTGTCGGCCAGCTTCTGCGCGGCGTCGATGTCGACGGACTTCTGGACTTCCTCGACCAGCGCGACGATGTCGCCCATGCCCAGCACGCGGCCGGCGTGGCGGTCGGCGTCGAAGACCTCGAGGCCGTCGATCTTCTCGGACACGCCCGCGAACTTGATCGGCGCGCCGGTGACCTGCCGCACCGACAGCGCCGCGCCGCCGCGCGAATCACCATCGAGCTTGGTCAGCACGATGCCGGTCAGCGGCAGCGCGTCCTTGAAGGCCTTGGCGGTGTTCACCGCGTCCTGGCCCTGCATGGCGTCGACGACGAACAGCGTCTCCACCGGCTTCAAGGTGGCGTGCAGGTCGCGGATCTCGGCCATCAGCGCCTCGTCGATCGCGAGGCGGCCGGCGGTGTCGACCAGCAGCACGTCGAAGTAGTGGCGCTTGGCGTGGTCCAGCGCGGCCAGCGCGATGTCGCGCGGCTTCTGTTCGCCGGTGGACGGGAACCATTCCGCGCCGGCCTGCTTGGTGACGGTCTTCAGCTGCTCGATCGCGGCGGGGCGGTAGACGTCCGCCGAGACGGTCAGCACCTTCTTCTTGCGGCGCTCGATCAGGTGCTTGGCCAGCTTGGCGGTGGTGGTGGTCTTGCCGGCGCCCTGCAAGCCGGCCATCAGCACGATGGCGGGCGGCTGCACCGCGAGGTTGATGTCGGCGACACCCTCGCCCATCGTGGCGGCGAGTTCCTTGTGCACGATGCCGACCAGGGCCTGGCCCGGGTTCAGCGAACCGACCACTTCCTGGCCCAGCGCCTTTTCCTTCACGCGGGCGATGAAGTCGCGCACCACGGGCAGCGCCACGTCCGCTTCCAGCAGGGCCATGCGCACTTCGCGCAGCATGTCCTGCACGTTGGCTTCGGTGATGCGGGCCTGGCCGCGCATCGTCTTGACGAGGCGCGACAGGCGGTCGGAAAGGGCTGAGGCCATCGTCTTAAGAACTCTTAAGGGGCAGCCGCGCAACGGGGCTGCCGCAGGCCGCGAAAGTACACTGTCTCGAATGATTCTATCGTCGGGCCTCTCGTCAATCGGGACCTCGGCCGGCACCCTGGCCGGGGCCGGCCTGGGCCCCTTGCCGCTGCTGCTGGCGTTCGGTTCGCTGCTGGCTTATGTGGCCGCGGCGCTGCCTGCCGGCCAGGGCGCGCGAGCCCGCCAGGTGGTGGCCGCGCCCGCGCTGGTGCTGGGCTGGATGCTGCATGCCGCGCTGCTGGTGCTGGACATCGGCGGCTGGGGCATGCACGCGCCCGGCACGCGGTTGGGCTTCGGGCCCGTGCTGTCGCTCACGTTGTGGCTGGTGATCGCGGTGCACATCGTCGAAAGCCGCTTCGTGCCGCTGCCGTCGGTGCGGCGTGCGCTGGGCATCGGTGGTGCCATCGTGGTCGTGCTGGCCTTCACGTTTCCCGGTGAAGTACGCGGCATGTCTTCGCCCTGGGCGCCGCTGCATTGGGTGCTGGGCGTCGCGTCCTATGGCCTGTTCGGAGCGGCCGTGCTGCACGCCACCCTGCTCGACAGTGCCGAGCGCCAGATGCGCCGCCACACGCCTGCGGTGTCCGCGGCGGCCGGACCGCTGGGCATGCCGCTGCTGCGGCTGGAACGCCTGACCTTCCGCTTCGTCGAGGCCGGCTTCGTGGTGCTGACCCTGGCGCTGCTGCTCGGTTTCGTCAGCGCGCACGGCTGGCGCTTCGACCACAAGACGGTGTTCTCGCTGCTGGGCTGGGCGGTGTTCGCCGCGCTGATCGGCGGCCGCCTGATGCGCGGCTGGCGCGGCCGCCGCGCCACGCGCTGGTTGTACGCCGGCACGGTGCTGCTGCTGCTGGGCTATGCGGGGTCGCGCTTCGTCTTCGAGGTGGTGCTTGGCCGGCCTGCCTCCTGAAGTGAGCGGCATGGGGCAGCACACCACCGGCCCGGAGCGCATGGCATGAAGGTCTTGCTGGTGCTGGTCGTGATCGCGATCGGCTTCTGGATGCTGAACAAGCGGCTGCGCGGCCCCGTGAACCGGCCGCCCGCGGGGGGCGTGCGGCCGCCCGCCGCGCCGGCGGCGATGGTGTCCTGCGCGCACTGCGGCCTGCACCTGCCGGCGGCAGATGCGGTGCGCGAAGGCGGCCACGTCTATTGCGGCGAAGCGCACCGCCTGCTCGGTCCGCGCGCCGACGCGCCGTGACGCCGCGCGGCAGCGACCGGCGCAAAGGCGATCGCCGGCAGGCCGACCGGCGCCAGGGCGACCGCCGCCGGCGACCACCCGAGCCCGCGGGCGATTCCTGGTTCGGCGCGCTGGCCGAAGGCGCCGGCTCGTCGACCTTGCGCCACCCGGCCGATCCCGAATCGATGCTGGACGAAGGCGAGGGCGGCGCCGAGAGCCGCTTCCTCGCCCGCGAGGCGCGCCGCATCGTGGCCAGCGAAGGCAATGCGCTGCGGCGCGTGTTCCGGGGCTATGTGGCCGCGCGTGCGGTGCTGGGCCTGGCGCTGGTGCTGACGCCGTGGGCGATGACCTTGCTCGGCGCGCGCCTGTCGTTCCCGATGCTGGGTGCCTGCCTGATGTACGCCACGCAGGCGCTGTGGATGTGGCTGGTGCCCACGCGCACCAATGCGCAGGGCGCGCAGCCGTCGCGCCTGGGGCGGCGGCTGTGGGTGATGACGATCGGCGTCGATCTGCTCGTGTTCTCCACGCTGCACCTGATGGAGCCGGTGGCGCAGCTGAACTTCGCGGCGCTGCTGGCCTTGCCGGTGCTGATGGCCGGCGTGATGACCAAGCGCGTGGCGGCGCTGGCCACCGCGGCCTTCGTCACGCTGGTGCTGCTGGCGGGCGCATGGCAGGCGAGCCTCGCCGGGCACTTCAGCGTGGGTCCGCTGACGCAGGCGGGCCTGGCGGGCCTGGGCGCGTTCGTCATCACGCTGCTGTCCGGCGAGCTGGCGCAGCGCCTGGCCCGCGAAGAACGCGCGGCGCGCGGCAGCCTGGCGCTGGCACGCCAGCAGGCGCGCCTCAATCGCCTGGTGATCGAGGAGATGACCGACGGCGTGCTCGTGGTCGACCGGCGGCTGCGCGTGCGTGCGGCGAACCCGGCGGCGCGCTCGATGCTGGGGCCGTCGGCGGCGCACCGGGCCACGCCTTTTGGACTCCAGGACGATGCGGCGTGGACGGAGCTCCTGGATGCGGTGCAGCTGGCGCACGAGATCGGCCAGTGGCCGGAGGCGCAGCGTGAAGTGACGCTGCCGCATGCCGGCAATGCCGGCCGCACGGTGCAGGTTCGCGCACGCTTCACGCGGCGCAGCGGCATCAGCGACGAAGCCACGCCGCCCGAGGACGTGTGCGTGCTGTTCCTGGAGGACCTGCGCAGCGTGCGCGCCCGCGTGCGGCAGGAAAAGCTGGCGGCGATGGGGCGCGTGTCCGCCGGCATCGCGCACGAGATCCGCAACCCGCTGGCCGCCATCGCGCAGGCCAACGCCCTGATGCGCGAGGACCCCTTGCCGCCCACGCAGGAGCGGCTGGCGCGCATCGTCGAGGACAACGTCGAGCGCTTGAAGCGCATCGTCGACGACGTGATGGCCGTGGCCCCGGGCGGCGCGCCCCAGATGCAGGCCATCGACGCGACGGCGGAGGTGGCCCGCATCGTGGCCGACTGGCAGTCGACCAATGCCGTGTCGGACGAGCAGCGGCGGCGCCTGGTGGCGCATCTGCCGGCGCAGCCGGTGGCGGTGCTGTTCGACCCCGAACATTTGCGCCGCGTGCTGGTGAACCTGCTCGACAACGCGAGCCGCCACGGCACCGAGGCAGCGGGCGCCGTGCAGTTGCGGCTGGGCATGCCGGAGCGGGATGCCGTGCAACTGTCCGTGGCCAGCGACGGGCCGCCGATCACCGCCGAAGTGGAGCGCCATCTCTTCGAGCCCTTCGTCTCGACCCGTGCGCGTGGCACGGGACTGGGCCTGTACATTTGCCGGGAGCTGTGCGAACGTCACCGCGCCGTCATCGAGTTCCGGCCCGCGCCGCCGGGCGTGCGCCACCCCAACGAGTTCCGCATCCTGATGCGAGGCGCACCGGCGGCATGATGGGTGCGCCGATTGCCGAGCCGAGTGCCTGAGCCGAGCACCGCGCCCATTGCCAGGCCGATTGCCAAGCCGATTGCCGTCCGCCGCCATTCTTTGAAAGCCCGCTGAACCGAGCATGCCCGCACCAGCCACCCCGAGCCTGCTCGTCGTCGATGACGAGCCCGACCTGCGCACCCTCTACGAGCTGACCCTTCTGCGCGAGGGCTACGACGTGGAGACCGCCGGCTCGGTCGAGGACGCGTGGCAGCGGCTGGCCGAGCGCAGCTACAACGTCGTCATCACCGACATGCGCCTGCCCGACGGCAACGGACTGGACCTGCTGCGGCGGCTGGAAGCGGCCGACCGCGGTGAGAAGACCATCGTCATCACCGCCTATGGCTCGGCCGAGAACGCGGTGGAGGCGCTGAAGGCCGGTGCCTTCGACTACCTCACAAAGCCGGTGGACCTGCGCCAGTTCCGCGGCGTGGTGGCGTCGGCGCTGGGCCGCACGCCGCCGATGGTGGCGGGCGCGCGGCCGGCCACGCCGGCCGCCGCCGCGGCACCTGCGTCGCTCGCGCCGGCATCGCCTGCGCCTGTCTCGCCCGGGCCGGTGGCGGCGGAACGCGCGTCCGCGCCGGCCGCCGAACCCGCGGCGCCGGAGTTGCCGGCCCATGCGGTCGCGCCGGTGCATCCGGCCTTGGCGCGCTTGATCGGCCAGTCCCCGGCGATGCAGCAGGTGCGCTCGATGATCGAGCGCGTGGCGCGCGGCATGGCGCCGGTGATGGTGCAGGGCGAATCGGGCACCGGCAAGGAACTGGTCGCGCGTGCCATCCACGGCGCCAGCGGCCGGCCTGCGCAGGCCTTCATCGCGGTGAACTGCGGCGCCATCCCCGAACAGCTGCTGGAAGCCGAGTTCTTCGGCTACCGCAAGGGCTCGTTCACCGGCGCGAATGAAGACCGCGAAGGCTTCTTCCAGGCCGCGCACGGCGGCACGCTGTTCCTCGACGAGATCGGCGACCTGCCGCTGTCGATGCAGAGCAAGCTGCTGCGCGCGATCCAGGAGCGCTCGGTGCGGCCCATCGGCGCGGTGAGCGAGACGCCGGTCAATGTGCGCATCGTCAGTGCCACGCACAAGGACCTGGCAACCGAGGTGCACGAAGGCCGCTTCCGGCAGGACCTGTATTACCGACTCAACGTCATCCAACTGCGCATGCCGCCGCTGCGCGAGCGGGTCGACGACCTGCGCGCCATCTGCGCCGCGGTGCTGCAGCGCATTGCGCGTGACGCCGGCGTGGCGGTGCCGCCGCGCCTGTCGGCCGATGCCATGGCGCGGCTGGCCGACTACGCCTTTCCCGGCAACGTGCGCGAGCTGGAGAACCTGCTGCACCGCGCGGTCACGCTGGCCAGCGGTGACTTGATCGAAGCGGACGATCTCGGCATCGCCGCAGATGCCACCGCCAACGCCGATGCGGGCGAATGGCAGGCGCCGGAAGCCACGCCACCCGCGCCGGCGGCATCGCCCGCGGCCGCCACGGCCTTGCCGGAACAGGCACCGCTGCCGACCGACCTGGTGGCCTACCTGGACCAGGTGGAGCGCGACGTGCTGCTGCGTGCGCTCGAACGCTATCGCTTCAACCGCACGGCCGCCGGACAGAGCCTGGGCCTGTCGCTGCGGCAGATGCGCTACCGCATGGCGCGGCTGGGCATCAACCTGTCCGAGCATGGGGCCGACTGAGCGGACTGAAAGCCACGACTGGACTGCCGGCTGGTGGGGTGGCGCGCGCCACGTCGCTTCTCCCAACTTCGGCCCGCGTCCGCCGGGCATGGCCGTCGAGCTGGTGGTGCTGCATTCGATCAGCCTGCCGCCCGGGCAATATGGCGGCGATGCGATCGAGCGCCTCTTCACCAACCGCCTCGATTGGGACGCGCATCCCTACTACGCACAGATCCGCGGCCTGCAGGTCTCGTCGCACTTCCTGATCCGCCGCGATGGCGAACTGCTGCAGTTCGTCTCCTGCGACGAGCGCGCGTGGCATGCCGGCCGTTCGCACTTCCGGGGGCGCGAGAACTGCAATGACTTCTCGATCGGCATCGAGCTGGAGGGCCTCGAAGGCGAGACCTTCGAAGCCGCGCAGTACGAACGCTTGGTGCCACTGCTGAGCGCGATTGCCGCGCACTACCCGGTGCGCCACGTGGCCGGCCACGAGCATGTGGCGCCGGGCCGCAAGATCGATCCCGGGCCGGGGTTCGATTGGGCCGCGCTGCGCCAGCAGCTTGGCTGGCCCGCCGAGCGCTTCCCCGCCGA
>CBIHPZ010000093.1:0-9547 GCA_966211865.1 uncultured Aquabacterium sp. | reverse complement strand
AGGTGCAGCTCGCCTTCAAACCCGTGCACGCCGAAGGAGCCACGCCATGAGCCCGCACGACCGCCCGAAGGGCGAATTCCCTCCAGGAGGGACGGCGCGCAGCGCCAACGGTGCACCAGCGAGTCGCAGCCGTCTTTCCCTCATCGCCGTGGGCGCCGCGCTGGCGCTGGCGCTGGGCGGCACCGCGTTCTACCTGGGCCGCATCACGGCGCAGGGCACGCATTCACCCGCTGCAGCGGCCCATGGCGCCAGCGCGGCCGCGGCGCCGCCGGGAGAGCGCAAGGTCCTCTACTGGCACGACCCGATGGTGCCCGGCCCCCGCTTCGACAAGCCGGGCAAGTCGCCCTTCATGGACATGCAGTTGCAGCCGGTCTATGCGGACGAGGCCACCGACACGGGCGTCAAGGTGAGCCCGCAGGTGCAGCAGAACCTGGGGCTGCGCACGGCCGTCGTCCGCAAGGCGCCGGTCAGCTCGTCGTTCGACGCGGTGGGCACGGTGCAGTTCGACGAGCGGCTGGCCGTGGCGGTGCAGACCCGCAGCGCCGGCTACCTGGAGCACCTGGCCGTGCGCGCGCCGATGGAACGCGTGGCCCGGGGCCAGGTGCTGGCCACCGTCTTCGCGCCGGAATGGCTGGGCCCGCTGAACGACATCGTGGCGCTGAAGCGATCGAACGCCGCGCCGGAATGGCTGGCGGCGGCACGGGAGCGCACGCGCGCCCTGTCCATTCCCGCGGAGCTGGTGCAGCAGGCCGAGGACAGCGGCAGCGCGCAGGCCCGCTACACGCTGCGCGCCCCCGCGGCCGGCGTGGTGGCCGAGCTGGGCGTGCGCGAGGGCATGGCGGTGTCGCCCGGCATGACGCTCTTCCGCATCGCCGGCCTGGACAAGGTGTGGGCCGTGGCCGAGGTGCCGGAAGCCCAGGCCCTGCGCCTGCAGCCCGGGCAGAAGGTGGCGGCGGCACTGCAGGCCGACCCCGCCCACACGTTCACCGGCCGCCTCCAGGAACTGCTGCCGCAGGTGAACCCCGCGACGCGCACCCTGCAGGCGCGCTTCGAGGTCGACAACCGCGGTGGACGCCTGGTGCCCGGCATGCTGCTGCGGCTGCAGGTGGCCGGCCCGGCGGTGCAGCGGCTGCTGGTCCCGGCGGAGGCCGTCATCCGCACCGGCACGCGCACCGTGGTGATAATTCACAAAGCCGGTGGCATTTTCGAGCCGCGCGACATCCGGCCGGGCGCCGACCTGGGCGACCAGCTGGAGGTGCTGGAAGGCCTGGCCGAAGGCGACCGCGTGGTGGCCAGCGGCCAGTTCCTGATCGATTCCGAAGCGCGCCTGCGCTCGGTGCTGGGCAGCCTGGCGGCGCCGGCCGCGTCTGGAGCCGGCAAGTGATCGCCGCGCTCATCCGCTGGTCCATCGGCAACCGCTTCCTGGTGCTGGTGGCCACGGCCTTCGTGGTGGCGGCGGGCGCCTGGTCCGCGGCCCGCACGCCGGTGGACGCCTTGCCCGACCTGAGCGACGTGCAGGTCATCGTGCGCACCGCCTACCCGGGCAAGCCGCCGCAGGTCGTCGAAGACCTGGTGACCTACCCGTTGACGACGAGCCTGCTCAGCGTGCCCGGCGCGAAGACGGTGCGCGGCTATTCCTTCTTCGGCGACTCCTTCGTCTACGTGCTGTTCGACGACAGGACCGACCCCTACTGGGCCCGCTCGCGCGTGGTGGAGTCGCTGAGCCAGGTGCAGGGCCGCCTGCCCGCGGGCGCCGTGGCCGCGCTGGGACCGGACGCCACCGGCGTGGGCTGGGTCTACGAATACGCCCTGGTCGACCGCAGCGGCCGCGCGGACATCGGCCAGTTGCGGGCACTGAACGACTGGTTCCTGAAGTTCGAGCTCAAGACCGTGCCCGACGTGGCCGAGGTGGCCAGCATCGGCGGCATGGTGCGCCAGTACCAGGTGGTGCTGGACCCCGACCGCATGCGCGCGCTGGGCATCACCCAGTCCCTGGTCGTGCAGGCGCTGGCCAAGGCCAACCAGTCCGCCGGCGGATCGGTGGTCGAGATGGCCGAGGCCGAGTACATGGTGCGCTCCGGCGGGTTCCTGAAGTCGCTGGACGACTTCCGCTCTATTCCTCTGATAGTGAGCGGCAGCACGCCGGTGCTGCTGCGCGACGTGGCCACGGTGCAGCTGGGGCCCGAGATGCGCCGCGGCATCGCCGAGCTGGACGGGCAGGGCGAGGTCACCGGCGGCGTGGTGGTCATGCGTTCGGGCAAGAACGCCCGCAGCACCATCGCGGCGGTGAAGGCCCGGCTGGCGGCGCTGAAACCCAGCCTGCCGCCGGGCGTGGAACTGGTGGAGACCTACGACCGCTCGCAGCTCATCGACCGCGCCATCGACAACCTGCGCGTGAAGCTGGTGGAGGAGTTCATCGTCGTCGCGGTGGTCTGCGCGGTGTTCCTGTTCCACCTGCGCTCGGCGCTGGTGGCGGTGGTCACCCTGCCCATCGGCGTGCTGGCGGCCTTCATCGTCATGCATGGCCAGGGCGTCAGCGCCAACATCCTCTCGCTGGGCGGCGTGGCCATTGCGCTGGGCGCGATGGTGGACGCCTCCGTCGTGCTGGTGGAGGCGGCGCACAAGCAGCTGGAACACTTCGAGTCACGGCACGGGCGCCAGCCCACCGCCGCCGAACGGTGGCAGCTGGTGGCGCAGGCCGCGGTGGAAGTCGGGCCGGCGCTGTTCTTCTCGCTGCTGGTCATCACGCTGTCCTTCCTGCCGGTGTTCACGCTGGAAGCGCAGGAAGGGCGGCTGTTCTCGCCGCTGGCCTTCACCAAGACCTACGCGATGGCGGCCGCCGCCGGGCTGTCCGTCACGCTGGTGCCGGTGTTGATGGGCTACCTCGTGCGGGGCCGCATTCCGCGCGAGGACGCCAATCCGGTGAACCGTGCCTTGATCGCGCTGTACCGGCCGGCGCTGGAAGCGGTGCTGCGCTTCCCGAAGGCCACGCTGCTCGCCGCGGTCCTGGTGCTGGCGGTCACGGCCATTCCGGTGGCGCGCCTGGGCGGCGAGTTCATGCCGCCGCTGGACGAGGGCGACCTGCTCTACATGCCATCGGCACTGCCCGGCCTGTCGATCTCCAAGGCCGCCGAACTGCTGCAGCAGACCGACCGGCTCATCAAGACCGTGCCGGAAGTGGAGCGGGTGTTCGGCAAGGCGGGCCGGGCAGACACCGCCACCGACCCCGCGCCGCTGGAGATGTTCGAGACCACCATCCGCTTCAAGCCCCGCGCGCAATGGCGCCCCGGCATGACGCCGGACCGGCTGGTGGAAGAACTGGACCGCGCGGTGAAGGTGCCAGGCCTGTCGAACGTGTGGGTGCCGCCCATCCGCAACCGCATCGACATGCTGGCCACCGGCATCAAGAGCCCCGTGGGCATCAAGGTGGCCGGCGCCGACCTGGCCACCATCGACCGGCTGGCGGCCCGCGTCGAATCCGCCGTGCGCGGCGTGCCCGGCGTGTCGTCGGCCCTGGCCGAACGCCTGACCGGCGGCCGCTACATCGACGTGGACGTGGACCGCGCCGCCGCGGCCCGCTTCGGCCTTTCGGTGGCCGACGTGCAGGCCGTCGTGTCCACCGCCATCGGCGGCGACAACGTGGGCGAGGTGGTCCATGGCCGCGAGCGCTTCCCGATCAACCTGCGCTACCCGCGCGACAGCCGCGACTCGGTCGAGCGCCTGCGCCTGCTGCCCTTCGTCACCGACCGCGGCGCCACCGTGCTGCTGCAGGACGTGGCCCGCATCGGCATCGCGGAAGGGCCGCCCATGCTGCGCAGCGAGAACGCGCGCCTGTCGGGCTGGGTGTATGTCGACGTGCGGGGCCGCGACCTGCGGTCCGTGGTGCACGACATGCAGGCCGCGGTGGCCGCGCAGGTGCCGCTGCCGGCGGGCTACGCGCTGTCCTGGTCCGGCCAGTTCGAATACCTGGAACGCGCGACCGAACGCCTGAAGCTGGTGGTGCCGCTCACTTTGTGCGTCATCTTCGTGCTGCTGCACCTGCTGTTCCGCCGCGCCAGCGACGCCGTGCTGGTGATGGCGGCCGTGCCGTTCTCGCTGGTCGGCGGCTTCTGGCTGGTCTGGGCGCTGGGCCACGCCATCTCGGTGGCCACCGCCGTCGGCTTCATCGCGCTGGCCGGCGTGGCCGCCGAATTCGGCGTGGTGATGCTGGTGTACCTGCAGAACGCCTGGGCGCAGCGCCTGGCGGCCGGCGAGCCCGCGGACGAAGCCACGCTGCTCGCCGCCATCCGCGAAGGCGCGGTGCTGCGGGTGCGCCCGAAGGCGATGACGGTGGCCGTGGTGATGGCCGGCCTGCTGCCCATCCTGCTCGGCCACGGCACGGGGTCCGAGGTGATGACCCGCATCGCCGCGCCCATGGTCGGCGGCATGGTCACGGCCCCGCTGCTGAGCATGCTGGTGATGCCGGCCGCGTGGTACCTGGTCCAGCGCCGCCGGCTGGCGCGGGGGCGCGCCGGCGCGCTGGCGCAGGCAGCTGCGCAGTGACACGTCACTTATGCGTTATCGACACTCGAAGCTGCCCGCGTCCTCGGTGTTGGTCGCGCCGGTCTTCAGCATCGCCTGCTTCGGGTACGCGCACAGCGGGCGGCTGCGCGTGGCGGGCCAGCCGGCGGCGATGACGTCGGGGTCGGCCGCATTCACGGTGGCGCGCACGGCATCGGGGGCGGTGCCTTTCTCCACCCAGTTCTCCAGCGCCGCCAGCATGTCGAAGCGGTCCGTCGCCGGGCCGCCGGCACAGTGGTTCATGCCGGGCACGAGGAACAGGCGCGCGTAGGTCGGCGCAGCGGCGTCGGCGGCATTCAGCGCGTCGTACCAGGCGATCGTGTCGTTCGGCGAGAACACCGGGTCGGCCGTGCCGTGCACGACGATGAGCTTGCCGCGCGCCTTCAGCGTGGCCAGCTGCGTCGGGTTCGGCGGCGTCATGAACTGCATGGCCGACTCCTTGTAGCTGGCGTTGGTCGCGGTGATCTTCGCCGCCGCGGTGTCCATGCTGAAGCCCAGCTGGTAGCCCAGGCCGGCGTCCGCCAGGTTCGGCGCGTCCGGTGGCGTCGAGAAGACGTAGCCCATCGCCCCCGCGCCGATCAGCGTGTTGAAGGGCAGCGGCGCGAAGCCGGCGTCCAGCTTCCAGAAGCGCCAGTTCTGGCCGGCCACGCCGGGGTCCAGCGGCCAGCTGGCGTACAGGCTGCGGTTGGCGCTGTCGCGCGCACCGGCGAAGACGTTCTGCAGCGCGGTCTTCTGCGCGGCGCTCAGGCAGCCGGTTGCTGACGCGCCGCTGCACGTCGGCACGTCGTTGGCCAGGCTGAACGCGGCCTGGCAGGCCGGCCGGTTGTTGACCATGCCGTCGGCCACGCCGTCCAGTGCGTCGCACTTGGCCAGGATGCGCTGCGCGACCAGGTTCAGGGCCGCCGGTGGAAACGCGTCTTTTGGAAGTTGGCCCGTGCCGGCGGCCGACATGAACTGCTGCGTGTCCCACTGCTGGGCGATGGCCGCCTTGGGCAGGTTGAAGCCGGGGTTCGCGGCGACGTAGCCGTCGAACTGGTCGGCAAAACGGGCACTGGCCACCATCGCGTCGCGGCCGCCATTGGAGCAACCCAGCAGGTACGAGCGCGACGGCCCCTGGCCATAGCGCGCCTGGATGATCTTCTTGGCCGCCACGGTCACCTGGCCGACCGCGTTGTAGCCGTAGTCGCTGCGCGCCTGCGGATCGAGTCCGAACAGCACGTCCGACTGGCCGGTGGCGTGGCCGCCATCGGTGCTGGCGACGGCATAGCCGCGTTCCAGCGCCGTGCCGCTGGGGGCATTCAGCAGGTTGCCGGTGGCCGGCACGATGAAGCCGTTGGTGCCGCCGCCGCCCTGGAAGAAGAACTTGCCGTTCCAGGCGGCGGGCAGGGGCGTGCGCAGCTCGAAGCCGATGGCGTAGGGCTTGCCGTCGATGCCGGTGCGCGCGTTCAAGGCCCCGTTGAGCTTGCAGTGGGCCGGCAACGGACCCGAGGCGGCCACCTCGGCGGCACTGGCCACCTGCAGGTTCGCGATGCCGAGCCTGGCGGTGGTGAGGTCGGTGCAGGCGAGGGTGGCCGGCTCGTCGCTGCCGCCCGCGCAGGCGGCCAGCAGGCCGGTGGCGGCCATCAGCACGAGGCTCGTGCGCTGGTTCATGGGTGTCTCCTTGGGTCTGGTCCGGCGGTGGCGCCGTGCGCGGCAGGGGTGCCGTCGGCCCGCAATCTAGGACGTCGGCGTCGACGCGTCTTGGCGGATCCGGACGCGGTTTGCCGGATCGGGACACCGCACCCGCACAGGCCGGCACAAGCCGGCACACGCCCCACCGTTGGCCCACGGCAAGGAAGGGCCGGGCCGGCAAAGGACTTCCACCGATGCGGCCATCGCCCGGCACGCCCTAAGCTCACGGCCACCATCCCGCGACACCATGGCTGTTGCCCCGTTGCCCGGCCCGGAGGGCCTGTACGCCGTATCGGTCATGCCGAGGTTCCTGCTCGACAGCGCCCGCGTGGGCTGGCAGGGCGCCTACTTCACCGACATCCTGGGCGCGCCGGAGGGCGTCGTCGACCACGGGCACGAGCGCTACTGCCTGCAGCGCGGCCTGCACCGCGAGTCGCGGCGCGCGCTGGGCCGCCGCGAATGGCAGGACGTGCCGGTCGGCTTCTCGGTCTGGCGGCCCGGTGATGAATCGCGCTACGAATGGCGCGCCGGCGGGCGTTGCCATTTCCTCTTCATCGCGCCCGAGCAGGTGGCGGCCGTGCTGGGCGACGAGCGTCCCCTGGCCGGCCTCGGGCACGACAGGCCGGTGCGCCCGCCGGTGCTCGACCTGGTGTTCGACGCGCTGCAGGCCGATCTGGCGCAGGGCAGTCCGGCGGGGCCGCTGGTGGGCGAATCGCTCATTGCCGCGCTGATCGCCCAGCTGGCCGCACCCGCGGCGATGAAGCTTCGGGGGCGCTCAGCCCATGCCTGCGATCGGGCCATCGAGCTGATCGATGCGCGCTTCGCCAGCCCCATTTCGCTTCAGGCGCTGGCCGATGCGGCCGGCCTGGGCCTGCGCCACTTGTCACGCGCCTTCCGCGAGGCCACCGGGCGTTCCCCACACCAGTACCTGCTGCACCGGCGCGTCGAAGCGGCCAAGGTGCTCATCCGCCAGGGCCTGCCGCTGGCCGAGGTGGCGGCGCAGTGCGGCTTCAGCGACCAGAGCCAGCTCACGCGCACCTTCATGCGGCACGCCGGCACCACGCCCGGCCGCTTCCGGGCCGGCGGGGTGCATTGACCCGGCCACGCCGAGGCCGCTCACTTCAGACGTCAGCGAACGACGTGCCGCCCTGCAGCGTCCGCGCGGCCTGGTGCATCAGCCCGCGCAGCCACACCAGCCCGGGATCGAGCGAGCGGTGCTTGTGCCACTGCATCGCCTGCTCGAAGGGCGGCATCGGCAGCGGCAGCGGCAGCAGCGTGACCGGCAGCGACGGCGCGATGGCCCGCGCCAGCATCGAATGCACGGTCGCGATGCGCTCCGTGCCGACGACGAGGAAGGGCAGGGCGGCGAAGCTGTAGGTCGTCACCTCGACCCGGCGTGACAGCCCGTAGCGCTGCACGAACCAGCTCTCGAAGGCGGGCTTGTCGGTGTCCACCGGCTGCATCACCACGTGGCCCGCGCTCGCATAGCGCTCGAAGCTCAAGGCCTGGCGCGCGTGGCTGCTGTCGCGCCAGACGGCGCAGACGAACTCGTCGTTGAACAGCAGCTCGGTGGCGTGGTCGGGCGAGACGTAGGCCTTCGGGATCACGAGCAGGTCGGCGTCGCCACGCTCCAGCGCACGCGCCGGTGACGCCACCTGCGGCTGCAGCTTGAAGCGCACCGTGCTGCGCTGCTGCGCGGCCAGCGCCAGCACGCGCGGCAGCAGCACCTCCATCGAGTAGTCCGAGATGGACAGGCGGAATTCGCGGTCCGAGCTCGTGCAATCGAACTCCGGCTGCGCGGCGATCGAGGTGTCGATGCGCACCAGCACGTCGCGCACCGCTTCGCGCAGCACCTCGGCCCGCGGCGTCAGTTCCAGGCGGCGGCCCATCTGCACCAGCAGCTCGTCGTCGAAGTAGTCGCGCAGCCGGCCCAGCGCATTGCTCATCGCCGATTGAGACAGGTGCACGCGTTCGGCGGCGCGCGTGATGCTGGCTTCCGTCAGCAGCGCGTCGAGCGCCACCAGCAGGTTCAGGTCGAGCTTGTTGAAGCGCATGCCAACTGCGGGATTACCCGAAAAGTATTCATTCAGTCCATGCATCCCATGGATGCAAACCATTTTGCTGAATGGGTGGCGCTGCGTAACCTCTCGTCAACCCATCCCCCACGACGACACGGAGACAACGAATGGCTTGCGGCCATGCGGAGGGCGAACTCACGCCAGCGATTCACGAGGTGCAGCGATGACGCAGCGCCCGATGCGCGCCTGCGTGATCGGTGCCGGCCTGGCGGGCCTCAGCTGCGCACTGGCGCTTGTCAGCCGGGGCTTGAGGGTGCAGCTGCTCGACGAAGCCGCGGCGCCGCGTGCGCTGGCCGCGCACGTCGAGGTGGTGCCCAGCATGCTGCGCGACCTCGTGGCCTTCGGTGTCGGCGATGACTGCGTGCGCGCCGGGTTTCCGTACCGTGGCATCGACGTCATCGATCGCCAGGGCCGGCACCTGCACGAGCTGCCGACCGAGCGCCTGGCCGGCGCGCGTTTTCCGGCCGCGCTGGGCATCCGCCACGACGAGCTGCACAGCCTGCTGGAGCGCGAGGCCGTGGCCCGCGGCGTGCTGCTGCGGCGCGCGGCGGTGGCGCAGGCGGTGACCGAGCACGCTGGCACCGCTCAGGTGGAACTGGACGATGGCGCATCGATCGAGGCCGACCTCGTGCTGCTCGCCACCGGCGCCGCCAGCCCGCTGTCGCAGGCGCTGTTCCCGCACGCCATGCCGGCCACCGAACTGGGCCAGGCCTGGTGGTACACGCTGCTGCCGCGCCCGGTCGACCTCGATCGCCCCTTGATCGCCTTCGGCGACGTCGGCCGGCGCGCGGTGCTGGTGCCGGTGCGCCACGACCTGGCGGGCCTGGCACTGACCGAGCCCATCACGCCGGCCGTGGACGCCGCGCCGGCGGCGCACCTGCGCCGGTCGCTGGCAAGCTTCGCGCCGCGCCTGCGGGCCCTGGCCGCCCGCCTGGACGGGACCACGCCGATCACGCTGCGCCCGGCACGCTCCGCGCTGCTGGACCTGCCGTGGCACCGCGGCCCGGTGCTCGCCGTGGGCGACTGCGCTCACGCACTGCCGCCGCACTTCGGCCAGGCGGCCGCCCAGGCGGTGGAAGACGCACGCGTCCTTGGCGAGTTATTGGAATCCACCGCGAGCCGGACCGAACTGTTCGAGGCCTTCGAGCGCCGCCGCGTCGAGCGTGTGCGGCGCGTGCACGAGATCACCACCACCGCGGCGCGCTGGGACCTGCAGCCCGACAGCGCCGCCGACCTCA
>CBIHPZ010000092.1:0-9547 GCA_966211865.1 uncultured Aquabacterium sp. | reverse complement strand
CAGCCGATCGACTTCTGGATCGTCGGCATGGGCAAGCTCGGCGCGCGCGAGCTCAACGTCTCGTCCGACATCGACCTGATCTACCTCTACGAGGAAGACGGCCAGACCAGCGGCCCCTTGGTGTGCAGCGCGCACGAGTATTTCTCCGCCGTGGCCAAGCGCCTGTACACGCTGATTGGCGACACCACGGACGACGGCTTCGTCTTCCGCGTCGACCTGGCGCTGCGGCCCAACGGCAACTCCGGCCCGCCGGTGGTCAGCATGGCCATGCTGGAGGAGTACTTCCAGGTCCAGGGCCGCGAGTGGGAACGCTTTGCCTGGCTCAAGAGCCGCGTCATCGCGCCACGTTCAGCGGTGACCACCGGCCGCGCGCTGCCGCTGCGCTCGCTGGTCACCGCCTTCGTCTACCGCCGCTACCTGGACTACGGCATCTTCGAGGGCCTGCGCCAGCTGCACGCCAAGATCCGCGAGGAAGCGCAGCGCCGCGCCGCCGGCCGGCCCGAGCGCGCCAACGACGTCAAGCTCTCGCGCGGCGGCATCCGCGAGATCGAGTTCATCGTGCAGCTGCTGCTCGTCGTGCGCGGCGGCCAGTACCCCGAGATCCGCACCCGCTCGACGCTGAAGGCGCTGTCCAAGCTGGCCGCGCGCGGGCTGATGAAGACCGAGACGGCCGAGAAGCTGGCCGCCGGCTACACCTTCCTGCGCCGCATCGAGCACCGCATCCAGTACCTGGACGACCAGCAGACCCACCTGCTGCCGACGCAGGACGGCGACCTGGCCTGGATCGCGCAATCGATGGGCCTGGCCGCCTGCAGGCCCGACGCCTGCGAACTGCTGGACCGCCTCGGCGAGATCCGCGAGCTGGTGGCCACCGAATTCGACGCGCTGCTGCACGACGGCCGCACGCCCGCGGCCGGCGGCAAGAACGGCTGCCGGCAGTGCGGCGGTGGCCCGCTGCCGCTGGACAGCGACGCGCTGGCCGAGCGCCTGCCGCCCGAGCTGGCGCAGCGCGTCAAGCACTGGTGCGCGCAGCCGCGCGTGCAGAACCTGCGCGACGACAGCAAGCTGCGCCTGGGCAAGCTGGTGCTGCGCGCGTCGGCCTGTGTGTCCGAGGGCCTGTGTTCGCTGGACGCCGCGCTGCGCTTCGTCGACTGGCTGGAGCCGCTGCTGCGCCGCGACAGCTACCTGGCGCTGCTGGTCGAACGCCCCGAGGTCATGAAGCGCCTGCTGCGCCTGCTGGGCCTGGCCCGCTGGCCAATGCGCTACCTGATGCGCCACCCCGGCGTCATCGACGAACTGGCCGACCCGCGCCTGCTGCACGGCCGCTTCGACCGCGACGAGTACCTGTCGTCGCTGGAAGAGCGCCACGCGGCCTGGGAACGCAGCGGGCAGGCCGACGAAGAGTCGCTGCTGGACACGGTTCGCCACGCCCACCATGCCGAGGTCTTCCGCACGCTGGTGCGCGACGTCGAGGGCCTGATCACGGTGGAGCAGGTGGCCGACGACCTCTCCGCGCTGGCCGACGCCACGATGGACATCACGCTGCGCTGGGCCTGGCCGCGCCTGAAGCAGCGCCACCGCGACGAGCCGCGCTTCGCCGTCATCGCCTACGGCAAGCTGGGCGGCAAGGAGCTGGGCTACGGCAGCGACCTGGACGTCGTCTTCCTCTACGACGACGCCGACGAGCCCGACGCCGACCGCGCGCAGGAGGTCTACGGCCACTGCGTGCGCAAGCTCATCACCTGGCTGACCTTGCGCACCGCCGCCGGCGAGCTGTTCGACATCGATACCGCGCTGCGACCCAACGGCAGCTCCGGGCTGCTGGTGACCTCCATCGCCGCCTTCGAGCGCTACCAGGTCGGCCGCGGCGGCAACACCGCGTGGACCTGGGAGCACCAGGCCCTGACCCGCGCGCGCTTTTGCGCCGGATCGCCGGACCTGGCCGAACGCTTCGAGGCCGTGCGCCGGCAGGTGCTGGCCGCGCCGCGTGACACCGAGGCGCTGAAGCGCGAGGTGGTGGGCATGCGCGACAAGGTCCGCCAGGCGCGGCCGGTGCCGGCGGGCAAGTTCGACGTCAAGCACAGCCCCGGCGGCATGATGGACGCCGAGTTCGTCGTGCAGTACCTGGTGCTGTCGCAGGCCGCTTCGCACGCCACGCTGCTGGACAACGCCGGCAACATCGCGCTGCTGCAGCGGGCCGAGGCGCAGGGCCTGCTGCCCGCCGGCATCGGCCGCGCCGCGGCGGATGCCTACCGCGAACTGCGCCGCGCCCAGCACCGCGCGCGCCTCGACGAACAACCCACGCAATTCGCCGCGCCGCAGTACGCCGCCGAGCGGGACGCGATCCTCGCGCTGTGGCAGGCCGTCTTCGGCTGAGTTCCGACGCCTGGACCGTGCTGGCCGCGCTGCTCGCGTTGGCCAGCATCGCCGCGTGGTGGCAACCCATGCACCGCTGGGACTGGGAGCCGGTGGTGGCGTGGCAGCAGCCCTGGCGCTGGTGGACCGCCGCCTTCGTGCACTGGAGCGGGCAGCACCTGGTGCTGAATCTCTTCGCCCTGCTGCTGGTGGTGCTGCTGGGCCGCGCCGCCGGCTGCGGCACGCGCGCGATGCTGGCTTGGCTGCTGGCCTGGCCGCTGACGCATCTGGCGCTGCTGCTGCAGCCGGCCCTGCAGCACTACGGCGGGCTGTCCGGTGTGCTGCACGCGGCTGTCGCCATCACCGCGTGGCAGCTGGTCACCCGGCCCGGCGTGCTGACGCGCACGGTGGGCGCGCTGCTGCTGGCCGGTCTGGCGGTGAAGATCGGCTTCGAGGCGCCCTGGCATGGCCCGCTGCGCCGCGTGCCGGGCTGGGACATCCTGATCGCGCCCATGGCGCATGCGACCGGCACCGTGGTGGGCGTGCTCTGCGCGGCGCTGCTGGTGCGGCGCTGAAGGCCGCCGGTCGATGAGCGAACGCAAGACCCAGCTCGATGGCCTGGCCGTCGCCTGCCTGCTGCTGTGCTGTGGCCTGTGGGGCCTGAACCAGGTCGCCACCAAGCTCGCGCTGGCCACCGTGCCCCCGCTGACGCAGGCGGCCATCCGCTCGCTGGGCGCCGCGCTGCTGGTGGCGCTGTGGGCGCGCGGGCGCGGCATCTCACTCGACGTGCGCAACGGCACGCTGCGCGGTGGCGTGCTGGCGGGCCTGCTGTTCGCGCTGGAGTTCGGCTGCATCTTCGTCGGCCTGCAGTACACCACCGCCTCGCGCATGGTGGTCTTCATCTACCTGGCGCCCTTCGTCGTGGCGCTGGGCATGCCGCTGGTCGCGAAGACCGAACGGCCAGACGCGGTGCAGCTGATGGGTCTTGGGGCCGCCTTCGCCGGGGTGGCCTGGGCTTTTGCGGAAGGCTGGAGCGCGCCGGGCGCCGGCCAGCGGCAATGGCTGGGCGACGCGCTGGGCATCGTGGCCGCGGTGCTGTGGGGCGGCACCACGCTGGTCATCCGCGGCAGCCGGCTGGGCACCGCGGCGCCGGAGCTGACGCTGCTCTACCAACTCGCGATCTCCGGCACCGCCTTGGCGGTGGCCGCCGTGGTCGCCGGCGAACGCTGGCCCGCGCAATGGCCCCTCGCGGTGATCGGCCTGGTGGGTTACCAGACCGTGATCGTCTGCTTCGCCAGCTACCTGCTGTGGTTCTGGTTGATTCGCCATTACCCGGCCACGCGGCTGTCCGCCTTCACGCTGCTGACGCCGCTGCTGGGCCTGTGGGCCGGCGTGGTGCTGCTGGGCGAGCCGCTGACGGGGCGGCTGCTGGCCGCATGTGTGGCCGTGGCGATCGGGATTGCGGTGGTTAACCGGCCGCCGCGCTGAACTCCGGTGCCGATGCCTGCCTGTAGGTTACGGCGCAGGCGCCGAGCGGTCCTTCCTGCCACCCGCAGCCGGGGTGATCGTCGGCAGCGCTTTTGCGCGCGGCGCACATCAGCCCTGTGGCGCGACACGCCCGACCAATCGCGCAAAGGTGCCCTCGCGATCGGCGGTGGGGGCGGGCCGCGTCGTCACGCGACACGCGGCGTCTCACTGCTGCTCTGGCCGGCAGCAGCCCCTCTCCTGCTCAGGCGGGCAGCAGCCCTTCTTGCCGTTCAGGCCGGCAACGGCCCGCCCGCGTTTCCGCTGCGCGCCGCCACGGCGGCAGTCACTTCCTTGCGGTAGCGGTTGAGTTCCTGGACGCTGGCGAAGCTGCGCTCCATCAGCAGGCTCAGGTTGTGCAGGATGCGCTCGACCACCTTGTTTTCCCACACAGCATCGAACTGGATCTGCTTGTCCAGCCAGTGCTCCAGCCACGCCGGGTCGGGCAGGCGGCTCTGGATGGTGTCGCGCGGGAACAGCTTGGTGTTCACGTGCAGGTTGGTCGGGTGCAGCGCCTGCGCGGTGCGCCGGGCGCTGGCCATCAGCACGCCCACCTTGGCGAAGGCGGCACGCGCCTCGTCGCCGAACTTGGACATGGCGCGCTTCATGTAGCGCAGGTAGGCGCCGCCGTGGCGGGCCTCGTCGCGCGCCAGCGTCTCGTAGATCTGGCGGATCACCGGCTCGGTGTGCCACTCCGCGGCACGGCGGTACCAGTGGTTCAGGCGCACCTCGCCGCAGAAGTGCAGCATGAGGGTTTCCAGCGCCGGCGCCGGGTCGAACTCAAAGCGCACCTGGTGCAGTTCTTCCTCGGTCGGCACCAGGTCGGGCCGGAAGCGGCGCAGGTACTCCATCAGCACCAGCGAATGTTTCTGTTCCTCGAAGAACCAGACGCTCATGAAGGCGGAGAAGTCACTGTCGTCGCGGTTGTCGCGCAGGAACATCTCCGTGGCCGGCAGGGCCGCCCACTCGGTGATGGCGTTCATCTTGACCGTCTGCGCCTGCTCTTCGCTGAGCAGCGACGCATCGAACTTGTCCCAGGCGATGTCCGAATCCATGTTCCAGCGGACGGATTCGAGCTGCTTGAAGAGTTCGGGGTAGAGCATGGCATTTCCTGTGGCGAACCGCGGATTCTAGGGGGAGGCCATGACATCCCGCTTGCGGGCCAGGGTTCACGCGGGTATTTGCGCCGCCGCCCGCAGGTCCGGCCTGCCGGACGCACCCGGCAGGCCGCCAGTTACCCATGACCGCCATCAGGTCAATGAAGCACAGCAGCACCGCAATTGCAATAAGGTGGACTGCAGGTCACCGGATTCCCGTGTAGCGAAATGTGTGTGGCGCGGCAATCAAATGCAGCAGCCGCGGAACCTTTTTCGACGGGGCTGTGTCAATGCCCCATCGGCCGCCGCCTGTGACGAGGCAAATGCGGCGGGTCCGACCAGTTTTCAGCCGTGCAGCCTTCCGGGCAACCGGATTGCAACCCTGAGGCGCTTCTCCTCCTCCTCCCTCCCTCCCTCGTTCGCGTCAGGGCGCTGCACGGCTTCTTCATCCCAGGCACGGTGACTGCGGTCACCGTGCCGCCTCGGGAATCCCACCCTCATCGGCTCCCACGCGCACTTCGCGCGCTAGGCGCGGCTGCCTAGCGCAGCCAGCCTTTGCGGCGGAAGTAGAGGAAAGGCGCAGCCACGGACGCCACCATCAGCGCCAGCGCGAACGGATAGCCCCAGGGCTGGTCCAGTTCCGGCATGTGGCGGAAGTTCATGCCGTAGATGCTGGCGATCAGCGTCGGCGGCAGCAGCGCGACCGAAGCCACCGAGAAGATCTTGATGATCTTGTTCTGGTTGATGTTGATGAAGCCGACCGTGGCGTCCATCAGGAAGTTGATCTTGTCGAAGAGGAAGGCGGTGTGCGAATCGAGCGAATCGATGTCGCGCAGGATCTGCCGCGCTTCCTCGAACTGCTCGGCATTGAGCATGCGGCTGCGCATCATGAAGCTGACGGCGCGCCGGGTATCCATCACGTTGCGGCGGATACGGCCGTTGAGGTCTTCCTCCTTGGCGATCGCACCCAGCGCAGCCCCGGCGGCCTGGTCGTTCACGTCCTGCTTCAGCACCCGCGCACTCACCTGCTCCAGGCTGTCGTAGATGCCTTCCAGCGCATCGGCCGAGTACTCCGCATCCGCGTCGTAGAGCTTCAGCAGCACGTCCTTCGCGTCGCCGATCAGCGCCGGAATGCGACGCGCCCGCAACCTCAGCAGCCGGAACACCGGCAGGTCTTCGCCATGCACCGAGAACAGCACGCCGTCCTTCAGGATGAAGGCGACACGCACGTTGCGCGGCGTGATGTCGTCGTCGATCAGGAAGTCCGAGCGGATGTGCAACTCGCCGTTGTCCTCCTCGTAGAAGCGCGCCGATTCCTCGAGGTCGTCATCGACGATGTCTTCGGGAATCGTCAGGCCGAAGCGGGCATTGATCCAGCCCTTCTCGACCGGGGATGGCGATTCAAGGTCGACCCACACCGGCTGCGCGCGCGCCAGGGCGTCGGCGTCGTCGATTTCCTCCTGCACCAGCCGGCCCTGGGCCAGTGCGAACACGTTCAGCATGCTGAGTTCTCCAGCGCAGGCCGCCGCGCGGCCGCACGTCCTTGGCGACCGGCTGGGCCGGTTCGCATTGCAGGGCGGGATTTCGGGGAAGGCGGGAGGACCGTCTCACCCCGCGCGGCAGCAAGCTGCTGGCCGGCTGGCCCGGCATGGGCGCCTGGATGGGCACCGGGAGTGGACGGTCACCGCGGGTGAGCAGGGTCCAACTCGGGGCTCCGACACGGTGATCGGGCGATTATGGCATCGGCCTCCGGGGCCGAGACCGGCCCAGCTACTGGAGCGCTGGGGCGACCAGGCCGGCGGCGCATTCGCGCGCCAGGGCTTCCAACTCGTCGAAAGGCACCGGCTTCGTGAACACCCGGACGCCTTCGGGCAGGCCGCCGCGGTGGGCGATCTCGGCGGGGCCGAGCGCGGTGATGACGACGATGCGCAGGTGCTCGCGCCCCTGCTGCTGCGCCTTCAGCGCGGCGATCATGCGGAACCCATCCATGCCCGGCATGTTCAGGTCGGTCAGCAGCAGGTCAGGGCATTCGTCGCCGATGCGAAGCAGGGCCTCGAAGCCATTCGTCGCCGTGGTCAGCGCGACCGGGAGTTCCCAGCCCTCGATCACCATGCTGAACAGCTTCAGCAGGTCCGGATCGTCCTCGACCACAAGCACCCGAAGGCGGCGCTCGGTCGAATCCGCCACGGTCACATCACCCTGCAGCGCGCTGTTGCGCTCGGCGATCAGCTTCTCGACCGCGGCGCGCGAAATGCGCCGGTGTCCACCAGCCGTCTTCCACGCCGGCAGAACGCCGCCCTCGACCCACAACTGCACCGTGCGCAGGGCCACGCCGAGGCGCTCGGCGGCTTCGCGGGTGGACAGGACATCGGCGTTGGTCGCGCTTTTTCTCATGAACGCTGGGGCGGTCCCTGGGGCGCCCCGACCCGTGGGCCGAAGGCGGATGCAGATTCCGCACTTTAGCGCGTTTTCGCCTCTTGCCGCGCGCACGGCGTCGCGACTTGCGCGACGGCGATCACGCCGCAGTCCGCCCAGGCATTTGCGCTGCGGCAAACCCCGGGATGCTACAACGGGTCATACGCTTGTCATGCTCATCGGATCGGTTGCACACTGGGTTCGCAACGGGCTCGGCCGACGAGCTTTCTTGGCGCCCCGGGCCCGCTGCCTCACTTGGCCAACTCTTGTGCAAAGGAGGTTCTGATGAACCTGACGATCAGCGGACACCACCTCGAGGTGACACCTGCCCTGAGAGAGTACGTGCTCACCAAGCTAGACCGGGTCACCCGGCATTTCGATCAGGTGGTCGACATCAACGTGCTGCTGACGGTCGAGAAGCTGACGGAAAAGGAGCGGCGTCAAAAGGCGGAAGTGACGCTCCACGTCAAGGGCAAGGACATCTTCGTCGAGCAATCGCACGAGGACCTGTATGCGGCGATCGATCAGCTGATGGACAAGCTCGATCGCCAGGTGTGCCGGCACAAGGATCGCCTGCAGGACCACCACCACCAGTCCACCAAGCGCATGGACGCCGGCGCAGTCTGACCAACCCGCGCTGAACACAACGACGGCCCGCCTCGCGGGCCGTTGCTGCTTTGTGGGGCGCGGCCAGCACCAGCGCGGTGCCTGCTGTGCCGTGACAACATCCCGCGAACATCCCGTAGTCGAGGGAGCCGTCAACCGTGCAGTGCAGCAACGCATTTCTATAATCACCGTTCAGTCACAGGCCCTGTGCTGGCGCAGCCAAGAGCCGCCGCCGTCCAGGGAAACGCCATGAACCGTCTCGCAGCCATCTTGCCCGCCAGCAACGTGCTGGTGAATGTCGACGCCACGAGCAAGAAGCGAGCGTTCGAACATGCCGGACTGACCTTCGAAAACCAGCACGCCATCGCGCGCGCCACGGTGACCGACAACCTCTTCGCCCGCGAACGGCTCGGCTCCACCGGCCTCGGCCACGGCGTGGCCATCCCGCACGGCCGCATCAAGGGCCTGAAGAACCCATTGGCCGCCGTGCTGCGCGTGCAACAGCCCATCCCGTTCGACGCGCCCGATGACGAGCCGGTGAGCCTGCTGATCTTCCTGCTGGTGCCCGAAGCGGCGACGCAGCGCCACCTCGAGATCCTGTCCGAAATCGCCGAGCTGCTGTCCGACCGCGACCTGCGCGAGCGCATGAAGGCCGCCGAAGACGCGCCTGCCCTGCACAAGCTGATTTCCGACTGGGCGCCGCTGAAGTCCGTCGCCTGACGCGGCCACACGGCCCCGCGCACATCCGGTGAAACCCACTTCGATCAGCGCCGAGGCCTTGTTCGAGGCCCAGCGCGAGGCGCTTCGCTGGGAGTGGATCGCCGGCCACGCCCACCCGGAACGGCGCTTCGACGAAGCCGCGGTGCGCGACGCGCAATCCGCCGCCGACCTGGTCGGCTACCTGAACTACATCCACCCCTACCGCGTCCAGATCGTCGGCCGGCGCGAGGTCGCCTACCTCTCGTCCTCGTCGCCCGAAGACCAGGAACGCCGCATCTCGCGCATCGTCACGCTGGAGCCGCCGGTGCTGATCGGCGCCGATGGCGTGACGCCGCCGGACCGCCTGGTCGCGATGTGCGACCGCGCCGAGATCCCACTTTTCGTCACCTCCGAATCCGCCGGCCAGGTCATCGACATCGTGCGCGCCTACCTGGCGCAGCTGTTCGCCGACCGCATCACGCGCCACGGCGTGTTCATGGACATCCTCGGGCTGGGCGTGCTGCTCACCGGCGAGTCCGGCCTCGGCAAGAGCGAACTGGGCCTGGAGCTGATCTCGCGCGGCCACGGCCTGGTGGCCGACGATGCGGTCGACCTCTACAAGGTCTCGCAAAGCGCGCTGGAAGGGCGCTGCCCCGAGCTGCTGCTGAACCTGCTGGAAGTGCGGGGCATCGGCCTGCTCGACATCAAAGCCATCTTCGGCGAGACGGCCGTGCGCCGGAAGATGCGGCTGAAGCTCATCGTCCACCTGGTGCGCAAGGAGACGATGGAGCGCGAGTTCGAGCGCCTGCCCTACGAGCCGCTGTACGAGGACATCCTCGGCATCCCCGTGC
>CBIHPZ010000091.1:0-9564 GCA_966211865.1 uncultured Aquabacterium sp. | reverse complement strand
CTCCACGTTGCCGGCCACGAAGCTGGCGGTGAAGCACCACTGGTCGGGCTGGCGCGGGTGCTGCAGCAGGGCCACGTAGACCCAGTTGCCATGGGCTTGCTGCCACAGCACCAGGTGGGTGGGTTCCACACCCACGCGCTGCGCCGCGGGGTAGCGCTGCATCAGCTGCGCATGCACCGCCTGCCGTTCCTCGTCGTCCAGCATCACGCGCAGGTCGTCGCGGCCGAAGGCGATGCGGGCTTCGCTGACGCAACTCTCCACCGACACCACGCCATCCACCACCCGCACCGGGTTGAACCCGGCCGCCGGCGCTTCGTCCGGCGGTGCCGCGCCCGCGGGGTGCAGGGCGCGCAAGCCCGTGCAAAGCCAGGCGGCCACCACGGCCGCGGTCCACGACGAGGTCTTCATGGCGAGGCTCCTCGGCCCGCGCGTGACCGCGTGCAGGCCGTGCGGCCAGCATGCGCGCGCGGCGGCCGGAAGGGAAGTCCCGCATTCGCGGCAGGGTCGGTTTGCGCGCTGTCTGCTTGGACCGGGTCGGGAACATCACGCGCCCGGTGGCTCTGCCGGCCGCCGGGGACCGCTGGCCGATTTCCCCTGCGGACGGCGGGTACCATGCCCCCGCGCTGCAATCGATGCGGCGGTGAAGGCGGAAGTCTTCGAAAGCCATTCACCTGGAAGGCGGCATGCGGTCTTTGCTGGTCATTCTTCTCGTCGCGGGCGTGTCGTACCACTTCTGCGACGTCCGCTCAGGAACGACGATGGGCACGGTCCTGATGCCGCTGCTGTTCAGCCTGTCGCTCATTGCGCTGGCGCTGTGGATCTTCGTGCGAATGCGGCGCGGCTCTCGCCACGAGGGCGACGGCGAAGGCGCGAGCATCTCGTTCGGATCAGGATTCGGCGGCTCCGGCGATTGAACAGGCCTCCACCAGGATCACCCCCATGAACGCCCAGGGTCGGGAGCCATTGCTGCAATCGCTCGAGCACCGGTTCAAGAAGCATCCGCGCCGGCACCCGGGTGTTGCCTGGGCTGAGGTGGTCGCCCGGCTGGAAGCCCGCCCCGGTGGGCTGAAGGCGCTGCAGCGCATGGAATCCACCGGCGGCGAGCCGGACGTGATCGGGCAGGAGCCCGGCGGTGCCGTGTTGTTCTGCGATTGTTCGCCCGAGAGTCCATCCGGCCGCCGCAGCCTCTGCTACGACGGCGAGGCCTGGTCGGCGCGCAAGGAGAACAAGCCCGACGGGAGCGCCATTCAAATGGCAGCGGACATGGGCGTCGAATTGCTGACTGAATCCCAATACCGCGCCTTGCAGGAATTGGGGGAATTCGACCTCAAGACCTCCAGCTGGATCGCCACGCCGGGCGACGTGCGCGCCCTGGGCGGTGCGCTGTTCTGCGACCGGCGTTATGGCCGCGTGTTCACGTACCACAACGGTGCCCAGTCGTATTACGCGGCGCGGGGCTTCCGGTGCCTGCTTCGCGCGTGAACCCGCTGGCGCTTGTCGGCCGGCCATCGCGGAGGACAGCGCCGAGGCCCTGAGCCCCCACGGCGATCACTCGATCGCCACCTTCGCGTCCTTCACCAGCTTCGCGAACTTCTCGGTCTCTTCCTTGATCTGCTGCGCCATCTGCTCCGGCGTGTTGCCGATGGGCTCGGCGCCGATCTCGTCCATGCGCTTGCGGAAGTCCGGCGACTGGATGATCTTCTGCATCTCGGTGCTCAGGCGCGCGGTCACGTCCTTGGGCGTGCCCGCCGGCGCCAGCACGCCGAACCAGGTGCCGATGTTGAAGCCCTTCAGGCCGGCTTCGGCCAGGGTGGGGACGTCCGGCAACGCGGACGAGCGCCTGGCCGTGGTCACCGCCAGCGCGCGCAGCTTGCCGGCCTTGATGTGCTGCAGCACCGGGGTGATGGTGTCGAAGGACATCGTGACCTGGCCGCCCAGCAGGTCGGTGGTCAGCGGGCCGCTTCCTTTGTAAGGTATGTGCAGCAGCTTGGCGCCGGTCAGGTTCTCGAACTGCGTTCCGATCAGGTGCTGCGCAGTGCCGTTGCCGTTGGAGCCGTAGGTGAGCGGGTCCTTCGCGGCCTTGGCCAGCGTGACCAGTTCGGCCACGGTCTTTGCGGGGTAGGACGCGTTGACCACCAGCACGTTGGGCACCATCGCGATGGTGGTCAGCGGCACCAGGTCCTTCTGCAGGTCGTAGGGCAGCTTCTTGTAGACGCTGGTGGCGATGGTGTGGTGCACCGCGCCCACCAGCAGCGTGTGGCCATCGGCCTTGGCCTTCGCGACGTGGTCGGCGCCCAGCGTGGCGCCGGCGCCGGGCTTGCTCTCGACGATCACCGTGGTGCCCAGCGCCGGGCCCAGCTTGTCGGCCAGGGCGCGGGCCAGCACGTCGGTGGTGCCGCCGGCGGGGAAGGGGACGACCAGCGTCACCGGCTTGCCGGCGGCGGGCCAGGCCGGGTTCTGGGCCTGCGCGGCCGTGCCCCAGACCAGGGACAGCGTGCCGGCGGCCGCCGCGAGCAGGCTGCGGCGAAAGAGTGTCGTGTGCTTGGCCATGCATGTCTCCTGATGGCGTGTGGTGCGTGTGCGTGCCCGCGAGTGGCGGGCGAGCGGCGGGCAGCTGCCGCGGACCCGTGGCGGACCGTCACCGATCCGTCAACGATCCTTCAACCGGCGTTCAGCGGTCCGCCAGCAGGCGGCAGACGGCCTCGGTCACCTCGGCGGTGGTGGCCCGGCCACCCAGGTCGCGGGTGTGCAGCGCGGGCGTGGCGGTGATCCGTTCGATGGCCTGCATCAGGCGCCGTGCCGCGTCGGCTTCGCCCAAATGGTCCAGCAGCATCACGCAGGACCAGAAGGTGCCGATCGGGTTGGCCACGCCCTGGCCCATGATGTCGAAGGCCGAGCCGTGGATGGGCTCGAACATGCTGGGGCAGCGGCGCTCGGGGTCGATGTTGCCGGTGGGCGCTATCCCCAAGCTGCCGGCCAGCGCGGCGGCCAGGTCGCTGAGGATGTCGGCATGCAGGTTGGTGGCGACGATGGTGTCCAGGCTGGCCGGCTTGTTCACCATGCGGGCGGTGGCGGCGTCCACCAGTTCCTTGTCCCAGCGCACGTCCGGGAACTCCTTCGAGACCTGCAGCGCGATCTCGTCCCACATCACCATGGCGTGGCGCTGGGCGTTGCTCTTGGTGATGACGGTCAGCAGCTTGCGCGGGCGCGATTGCGCGAGCCGGAAGGCATAACGCAGGATGCGCTCGACACCGGCGCGGGTCATGATGGAGACGTCGGTCGCCGCCTCGATCGGGTGGCCCTGGTGCACGCGGCCGCCCACGCCGGAATACTCACCTTCGCTGTTCTCGCGCACGATGACCCAGTTCAGGTCCTCGGCGCTGCAGCGCTTCAGCGGCGCGTCGATGCCGGGCAGGATGCGCGTGGGCCGCACGTTGGCGTACTGGTCGAAGCCCTGGCAGATCTTCAGCCGCAGGCCCCACAGCGTGACGTGGTCGGGGATGTTCGCATCGCCGGCGGAGCCGAAAAGGATGGCGTCCTTCCCGCGCAGCGCGTCCAGGCCGTCGGCCGGCATCATTTCGCCGTGCGCGCGGTACCAGTCGCCGCCCCAGCCGAAGTCCTCGAACTCGAACGCGAAGGCGGTGCTGGCCGACGCCAGCGCCTGCAGCACCTGGCGCCCCGCGGGCACCACCTCCTTGCCGATGCCGTCACCCGGGATGGTGGCGATGCGGTAGGTCTTCATGGCGAGGCTCCTTCAGGTCAGGCGTTGAATCGGTGACGGTCACTGTAGGAAGCGGCGGCCTTGCCGGACCGCGCCGGAAGTGAAAGCATCGTCAACCTCAGGTGAACGATGAAGGGGGCTGCATGGCCTCGGTGATTCAGCCCGCGGAGCTGGGATTCCTGGTGGCGCTGGCGGGCAGCGCCAGCCTCAGCGCGGCGGCGCGCGAGCTGGGCGTCTCGAAGGCCGCGGTCAGCAAGCGCTTGAGCCAGGTGGAAGAACGCGCCGGCGTCGCGCTGGTCAACCGCACCACGCGCCGCATGAGCCTGACGCCCGAGGGCGAGGCGGTGGTGGACCGCGCGCGCCGCATCCTGGGCGACATCGAGGAGCTGGGCCAGCTGCTGGTGCGCTCGAAGGAATTGCCGAGCGGGCTCCTGCGCGTCAACGCCACGCTGGGCTTCGGCCGCAGCCACGTGGCGCCGGTCATCTCGCGTTTCGCGCGGCGCCACCCGGACGTGGAGGTGCAGCTGCAGCTGTCGGTCAATCCGCCGCCGCTGGCCGACGATGCCTTCGACGTCTGCATTCGCTTCGGCGAACCGCCCGACGCGCGCGTCATCGCACGGCGCCTGGCCGCCAACCGGCGCCTGCTGTGCGCCGCGCCGGCTTACCTTGCGCGGCACGGCGCGCCGAAGACGCCGGCCGACCTGGTGCACCACGCCTGCATCGCCATCCGCCAGGGGGACGAGGCTTATGGCGCCTGGCGCCTCGCCACCGGCAGCGGGCGCCGCCGCCGCACCGAGCAGGTGAAGGTGCGCGGCCACCTGACGACCAACGACGGCGAGATCGCGGTGAACTGGGCGCTGGACGGCCACGGCATCCTGATGCGGGCCGAATGGGACATCGAGCGCCACCTGCGCAGCGGACGCCTGGTGCAGGTGCTGCCGCAATGGCAGACGCCGGAGGCCGACGTCTATGCGGTGTGGCCGCAGCGGCAGCAGTTGTCGGTGCGGGTGCGGGCCTTCGTGGATTTCATTGCCGAGTCGTTCGGCGCGAGACAGGGAACACCCGGGCCCGCGAAGCGTTGACCCGTGGCCCGCCCGCGGTGCCTGCGGCAGCGACCCGGCCCGTGCGTGGCGTTGCATCCCGCCGAGCTGGCCGTCGGCCGGCGCCTTGGGTCGCGCCATCGTGCAGAGGCCTGCCGCGGCCCAGGCATCATCCGGTGAATGAAGACCGCAGCTGCATCCAGCCTGGATTGGGACGACCTGCGCATCGCGCTGGCCATTGCCGAATGCGGCTCCATCACCGGCGCCGCGACCGCGCTGCTCATCAGCCATCCCACGCTGTCGCGGCGGCTGCAGCGCATGGAACGCCGGCTGGGCACGCGGCTCTTCGAGCGCCTGTCCTCCGGCCTGCGGGCCACCGCCGCCGGCGAGGAAGTGCGGGCGCTGGCGCTGCGGCTGCGGGAAGACATTGCGGCACTCGAGCGCCGCATCGGCGGACGCGACGAAGGGAACGTGGGCACCGTCCGCCTGACGGCGCCCGACGCGGTGTCGGAATACCTCCTGCCGGCTGTGCTGCGGGCGCTGTGTGGCAGCCATCCCGGGCTGCAGATCGACCTCGTGGTGTCGAACGAGGTCCTGCCGCTGGCCCAGCGAACGGCCGACATCGCGTTGCGCGTGACCCGCAAGCCGGCGGAGTCGATGCGTGGTCGCCAGGTGGGGGAGGTGGCCATGGCGGTGTACGCCGCCCGCCCGTGCTTGCAGCCAGGCCGGCCGGACCTGGCCGCGGCACCCTGGGTCGGCTTCGACGCCGGCCTGGCCTGCAGCGGGCCGGCGGCCTGGCTAACACGGAATGTCCCCGTCAACGCGATCCGATTCCGGGCCAATACCCTGCTGGCCGCCGCGCAGGCGGTCAGGTCCGGAATCGGCTTCGGGGTGCTGCCGTGTTTCGTCGGGCGGTGCCTGGCCGGTGTCGAGCAGGTGGGCGAACCCATCGCCGAGCTGGCCCAGCCGCTGTGGCTGCTGATGCACCCTGACGCGGCCCGCCTTCCGCGGGTGCGTGCGGCCAGCGCTGCGCTGGCCGCGGGGATCGGCGAAGCGTCAGGGTTGCTGGGCGGGCATGGGCAAGGGGTTCAGGCGGTGCAGCACGCGTGACAGGTGCGAGCCACGCTCGAGCAGGTACTGCCTGAAGACCTGGCCGTAGCTTGGAGCGACGGCCTGGCGCACCGAAGGCCGTTCGGACAGCGCCCGGCGGTAGGCCGGCACCGCGCCAAGGCCCGCGAAGATGCCGAAGTCGCCGATGGCGTCGAAGGTGTCGAAGAGCCTGAAGACCGGCGCGAATGCCGCGTCGACGAGGCTGAAGCGGTCACCGGCGAAGTAGGGCCCCGCGCCCAGTTGCTGCTCCAGGCGCTGGAACCGGCCCGCCAGGTCGGCGCACTTGCGATCGAAGGCTGCATCGTCGGGCGCCATGTAGAACCCGAACACGTCGGCGATCGTGGCCGAGGCGAATTCCGCCCAGGCGCGCTCGCGTGCGCGGTCCAGCGGACTTGACGCCCACAGCGGCGTCGCAGGCGCAAGGTCTTCGATGTACTCGCAGATCACGTGGGTCTCGAAGAGCGGCACGTCGCCCACCCGGAGCACGGGCACCTTTCCCAATGGCGAGAGCTGGACGAACCAGGCGGGCTTGGCCGCCAGGTCGATGTACGTCCGCTCGCAGGGCAATCCCTTTTCGGCGAGCTGGATGGCTGCCCGCTGGGTGTACGGGCACAGCAGGTTGCTGATGAGTTCGAAGTGCGGCATGAGCATGTCCGGGCCAAGGAAGGCCTGGACGGTAGGCGCTCAGGGGCCTGTGCGGAACCCAAGAGATGTTCGGGCTGCTGTGCAGAAACGTTCTGGCGGCTAGGACTTCCCGCGCGAACCGCGCTGCTTCGGCTGGGCCGCGGGCAGGGTGGCGTTGTGTGCAAGGCACTGCCCGACCCAATGCATCAGCGCGGCCTTCGTCGTCACCGCGGAAGCAGCGACGAACACGTAGCCAGGGTATGGCCGGCCCTTCATTTCCACCGTCTCGCACCCCGGTTGCTTCACGGCCTCGTCATGCAGCGCCGGATCGATGCGGCACATCAGGCGTTCGGGGCGGGCGGTGATGCACAGGTGGCCCCGCACCATGAACCCGAGGCTGCCGAACATGCGCTTCTCGCGCAGGTCCGGCACATCGGCCAGCGCCTGGCGCACCCGGCTCACCAGGTCGCCGGTGCTCGACGCTGCGGTGCTCAACAAGTCTCCGCGACCTGCGGTGCGCGCCGTGCTTGGCAGGTGCTCAGAGCTTCGGGATGCGGATGCGGCTGATCATCAGCGAGCCCGAGGCCGCGAAGAGCAGCACCAGCGGGTGCAGCGTGTAGCCGGCCACCTTGATGGCGCCGAACCACAGGTCCGGGCCGATGGCGCCCTGCCAGGCGGCGAAGGCGATGAGCAGCACCAGGAACATCGACGTGGGGATCGGCGTGCCTTCGAAGTACTTCACCTTGTCGCCGCCTTCCGACAGCTTCTCGGCGGTGACGTTGTAGCGGGCCAGGCGCGAGACGCCGCAGGCGACGAAGAAGACCAGGATGATGCGGTCGTACAGGCCCTGCATGCCGGCCGCGTAGGCGATGGCGGCGGGGGCGACGCCGAAGGAGATGACGTCGGCCAGCGAATCCAGCTCGCGGCCCATGGCCGAGGCGCGCTGGCGCCAGCGGGCGATGCGGCCGTCCAGCACGTCGAAGACCAGGGCCGCGGGGATCAGCCCGCAGGCCAGGATGATGTGCCAGACCTGGCCGGTCTGCAGGTAGGTCATCACCGAGAACAGGGCGCCGACGCCGCAGCAGGCATTGCCCAGGGTGAACCAGTCCGCGAGGTGGAACTCGCGGATCATCGAGAAAGGCTTGGCATGGCTCATGGGCGCAGGATGGTACGCCCCCGGCGCCGTGCCCGAGGCCCCGGCCGACCCCCGGTCTGGGGATGGGGCGGCGGGACGGCCGGATGCGGGAGTTGCCGGTGCGTCAGGCCGGGCGTGTGAAAGGTGGTGGGTGTTCATAACGTGTTATCGACGCGTCATCGGGTGGGGGAACGCGGCCGGGCCTCGAAGGGCCCGGCCGCGCCGTGGCTTCAGGTGAGATCGGTCGCGTTCACGCCACGTCAGCCAGTGCGGCGCTCCAGCGTGTTGCCGACCACGCGCACCTCGTCACCCACGCGGAAGGGCGGCAGCCCTTCGTAGGTGATGACCTGGCGCTGGCCTTCCTCGGTGCGCACGATCACCTCGTAGTCGGTGTCGCCGTTGCTGCGCTCGATGCGGTGGACCGACTCCACGACGCCGAAGTCGCGGTCGAAGTTGCCGTTGCGCGCCAGGGCGCGGTCACTCAGCGAGTCCCAGGCATTGGGCGCGGTGCTGGTGGCCACGCGCTCGCCGATGCGCAGGCGGGCCTGCAGCGGGCGCTCGGTGTCCAGCTGCATGCCGCGGTCCAGGCGGTACAGCGCGGTGTACTCGCCCGGGCGCACTTCGTTCAGGGCCAGGGTGTAGCGCTGGTCGGTGGTGAATTCCACCGTGGCCTGCGCGCCCGGCGTGCCATTCACGGTGAAGCGCATCCAGCCGCGGCCGCGGCGGTCTTCGTCGCTGACGCGCACGTTGGCGATTTCCGGCGCGCGCGGCGCGGTGGCGGTCGACCAGTCGCGCTGCAGGCCCTCGGCCAGCAGGGCGGTGCCGACGTTGTTGCCACGCTCCAGCCGCGCGGTGACGCGGGCGTTCACCGGGATGCGGTCGGCGCTGCTGACGACGTAGGTGCCGCTGTACACGCCGGCGCTGGTCTCGGTCAGCACCAGCGAACGCCGCGTGCCGTCGATCGAGACCAGTGCCCGCGCGCCCGGCGTGCCTTCCAGCGTGAAGCGCAGCGGCGTGCCCGGGCGCACCCGGTTCACTTCCTGCACGTCGAAGTCGTTGATGCGCGGCGCGTAGCTGCTGTTGGCGGTGTAGTGGGCTGGCGGCAGGGCCTGGGCAGGCACTGCAGTCAGGCCGGCGGCACCGCCGGCGATGGCCAGCGCAGCGAGGGTTGTGGTTTTGAGTCGCATGGTGGATCTCCTGCAAAGGACAGGGCTCCACCTTAGGGCGCGCGGCCGGGGCCCTGGGGTCGGACTCGGGCGCTGCGGGGCGTAGGACGAGCCTGATGCGTGCTGCCGGTGAAAGGGCGTATCCGCCAGGGCGACGCCCGCGCGGACGCGGCCGTCACGCGTGCACCGGCCGGTCGGGCAGCTCGTTGCGTGCTTCGGTCTCGGCCACGGCGGGAAAGTGCTCCATCAACACCACTTCCGCCGCGGCAATGGCCTGCAGCAGGCCTTCTTCGTGGCGGCCGGCGCGGCAGCTGGCGCTGAGCTGCGCCACCGCCTGTTGCCAGTGCTCGGGCGGCACCCTGCGCTGCAGGCCGCGGTCGGCCACGATCTCGATCGCGTGCTCGGCCAGCAGCAGGTAGATCAGCACGCCGTTGTTCTGCTCGGTGTCCCACACGCCCAGCTTGGCGAAAAGCGCGATGGCCCGGTCGCGCGCGCTGGCGCGGCGCCACAGGTAGGACAGCGGCAGGCCGGCCTCGATGCAGACGCGAATCTCACCCTGGTGCAGCCGTTCGCTCAGGGCGATGCGCTGTTCCAGCCGGTCCAGCGTCGTGTCGTCCAGCAGGCGGCGCGCGTCGCGTTCGTCGTGGCAGCGGTGCTTCAGCAGGCGCAGCACCCGCGGTTCGTCGGCACGTGCGGTGGGCCAGCGCATCACCACTGCCCCGAGGCGCCGCCGCCGCCGAAGTTGCCGCCACCGCCGGAGGAAAAGCC
>CBIHPZ010000090.1:0-9583 GCA_966211865.1 uncultured Aquabacterium sp. | reverse complement strand
TCCAGCTTGACCTTCTTGCCGCCGATCGTCACGCCCTTGGCGTTGAGATCCTCGATGGCCATGCGGGCGCCGTTCTCGTTGTCCTTGCCGTAGTGGGCCTGCGCGCCGGACACCGGGCCGACGTGGCCGATCTTGACGACGGCGTCTTGCGCGGAGGCGGCGCCGGCGAGAACGGTGGCAGCGGCGGCGACGAGGAGCTTCAGTTTGAATTGCATGCAATTACCTCCAGGGGTGAGTTGAGATCCGAGGTCGTCCAGGCGAAGAGTGCGAATGAAACGCTGGGCCGCCCCAAGTTTTCTTGACCCCCTTGGGATGCACCGGGCAAACCCGGCCCCGGGGGCTCGGTCAACGGGTCGGAACCATACTCCAATGTCTAGACATCCCACATCGGGAATCCTCGGGGAGCGGGGCTCGCAAACCCCATGCCGAAGACACCCTTGCGCCGCAGCGCTTCAGTGCCTGTGAAGCGCCTGTGAAGCGCCTGAACACCTCACAGGCCCCGGCATAACGCGGCGCTTCACAGCGCCGCCGACCTCAATTCGACGAACCTCGGGAAACCCCGGTGGCCTCGTGCAGCACCGGCTTGAATCCGGCCGCCACGTACTGGCGCCAGCGCTGCCGGCCGGCCTGCGCGTCTTCCGGGCTTTCGCCGACGATCTCGATGACGCGCGCAAAGCGGTCGAAGCCGGCCGGTGCGCCGGGCCCGAGGTTCACCAGCACCTGCGGCTCGATGCACGCATGCGGATCGTCGACCAGCCAGATGGGCGTGCGCGCCTGCGTGGGGTCGGGCCGCGCGTTGGCACGCACGCGCGCATGCGGCACGAACTCTTCCTGCTCGAAGGTCCACAGCAGCACGTCGAGGCGATTGAGCGCATCCGGCGCCCCGGTGACCGCCACCCGCGCGCCCTGCCGCCACGCCTTGCGCAGCAGGCGGCAGGTGTAGGTCGCCTTGTCGGCGAGTCCGGTGTGGAACGCGATGTCCGGCATGCGGCTGAAGTGCCCGCCGCCCTACTTCGCCTGCGACAGCAGGTAGTGCGTCAGCAACCCGACAGGACGCCCCGTGCCACCCTTGGCCGCGCCGGACTTCCAGGCGGTGCCCGCGATGTCCAGGTGCGCCCAGCGCAGCTTGGACGTGAAGCGCTTGAGGAACATCGCCGCGGTGACGGCGCCACCGGCGCGTCCGGCGATGTTGGCCATGTCCGCGAAGTTGCTCTTCAGCCCCTCGTCGTACTCCTCGTCCACCGGCATGCGCCAGCACGGGTCCAGCGCGGCGTCACCGGCGGCCTGCAGGTCGGCGGCCAGCGCGTCGTCGGGGCTGAAGAGGCCGCTGCGCACGTTGCCCAGCGCGATGACGCAGGCGCCGGTCAGCGTGGCGATGTCGATGACGGCGGCCGGCTTGAAGCGCTCGGCGTAGGTCAAGGCGTCACAGAGGATCAGGCGCCCTTCGGCGTCGGTGTTCAGGATCTCGATGGTCTGGCCCGAGAGGCTGGTCACCACGTCGCCCGGCTTGACCGCGCGGCCGCTGGGCATGTTCTCGGTGGCGGCGACGATGCCGACCACGTTGAGCTTCGGCTTCAGTTGCGCAATGGCGCGCATGGTGCCGATGACACTGGCCGCGCCGCCCATGTCGAATTTCATCTCGTCCATCTCGGCACCGGGCTTCAGCGAGATGCCGCCGGTGTCGAAGGTGATGCCCTTGCCCACCAGCACCACCGGCGCCGCGGTCTTCGCCGCGCCCTGGTACTGCATGACGATGAAGCGCGGCGGCTCTTCCGAGCCCTGCGCCACCGCCAGGAACGAACCCATGCCGATCTTCTCGATGGCCTTGCGGTCCATCACCTCGATGCGCAGGCCCTGCGCCTTGGCCATCTTGCGCGCCTCGTCGGCCAGGATGCTGGGCGTGCAGTGGTTGGCCGGCCGGTTGGCCAGTTCACGCGCCAGCGTCACGCCTTCGACGATGGCCGCGCCGCGCTGCAGGCCGGCATTGGCGGCTGTCGCTTCGGCCTTGTCGGCCACCAGCAGGGTGAGCTTCTCCAGCTTGGGCGCGGGCGGCGCGCTGGGCTTGGTGCTGCGGTAGACGTAGACCGCATCGCCCGCAGCGGCGGTGATGGCTTCCGCATGCGCGGCTTCGACGCTGCCGAAGCCATTGATCTGCACCGCCAGGTGCTTCACCGCCATGCCCTTCAGCGCGCCGATGCCGGCGGCGGCCGCGGCCTTCAAACCCTTGGCGCTGGCACTGCCCGCATGCACCACCGCCACGCGCGGCGCCTTCACGCCATTGACCTGGCGCAGGTAGGCCAGCTTGCCGTTCTTGAGCGCAAAGTCCTCGGCCGCAATGGCCTGCTGGATGGCGGCTTCGATCGGGGCGTCCAGGCCGGGCGCGAGCTTGTCTCCGGTCGTCACGATCAACAGAGCGTCGGCCGCCAGGCGGCTCGTGGCCCCCGGTGCGATCACTTGAGTTCGGAAGTCCATAATTCGTCGCAGTTTGAAGAGCCAACGATGTTATTCGATTCAACTGTGCGAAGAGAGCTGGGCCGCAGCTTCGGCGCGACGCTGGTGGTGATCCTCACCATCGTCATCACGGCCATGCTGATCCGCACCGTGGGCCAGGCCGCCGGGGGTGTGTTCGCGCCTGAAGACGTGGTGCTGGTGCTGGGCTATGCGGCGCTGGGCCACCTGCCGACGATGATGGCCCTGTCGCTCTTCATCGCCGTGGTGCTGTCGCTGGGCCGCATGTACCGCGACAGCGAAATGGCCGTGTGGTTCGCCAGCGGCATCGGACTGTCGCGCTTCACCGCGCCGGTGGTGCGCATGGCCTGGCCGGTGCTGCTGGTGGTCGGCGTGCTGCTGATCTTCGTGTGGCCCTGGGGCAACCGCAGCAGCGCGGAGATCCGCCAGCGCTACGAACAGCGCTCGGATCTCTCGCGCGTGGCCCCGGGCGTGTTCCAGACCTCGCGCGACGGCAACCGCGTCTTCTTCGTCGACCGCGCGAGCCAGGAAGGGCACGACGGCCACAACGTCTTCATCCTGACGCGCAAGGCGCAGGTGGAATCGGTGACCGCCGCGCGCACCGGCCGGCTGGAAGTGCTGGGCGACGACCGCATGCTGGTGCTGGAGAACGGCCAGCGCAACGAGGTGGACTATGGCAACGGCAGCCGCACGCTGGCCTCGTTCGAGGACTACCGCGTGCTGGCCGACGAGAAGGCCGCGCGCGACGCCGGCGTGCGGCCACCGCGCACGCTGGACACCATCGCGCTGATCCGCGATCCGCAGCCGCGCCACCTGGGCGAACTGGCCTGGCGCTTCGGCCTGCTGTTCGCTGCGGGCAACCTGCTGCTGCTGGGCATCGGCCTGTCGGCCACCAACCCGCGCCGCGCCAGCAACTGGAACCTGCTGTTCGCGCTGCTGTCCTTCGTCATCTACTTCAACCTGATCAACCTGTCGCAGGCCTGGATCTCCAGCGGCCGCATGCACTTCGGGCCGATGATGCTGGTGCTGCACGGCGGGGCCTTCCTGCTGGCGCTGGCGCTGATCTGGTGGCGCGACAACGGTCCCACGCTGCTCGCCGGCCACCGCAAGGCCACCGCATGAAGACCGTCCGCCGCCTGCTCTACCGCGACATCCTCTGGTCGGTCGCCTTCGTCGCGATCGCCTTCCTCTCGCTGTTCTTCTTCATCGACGTGGTCGACGAGTTGGACAACGTCGGCCGCGACGGCTACACCGTGGGCCTGGCCATGGCCCGCGCGGTGTTCGAGCTGCCCGGCCACTTCTACGAGCTGTTCCCCATCGCGGTGCTCATCGGCACCATCTACGCCATGGCGCGGCTGGCGCAGTCGTCGGAGTTCACCATCCTGCGCACCGGCGGCCTCGGCCCCGGCCGCGCGCTGGGGCTGCTGGCGGTGCCGGGCATCGCCTTTGCGGTGCTCACCTTCGTCGTTGGCGATTACGTCTCTCCCGCCACCGAGCGCGAAGCCGTGCTGATGCGCAGTGCCGCGCGTGCCGTGGGCGGCGTGGCCCCCGGCCGCGGCGGTGCCTGGTTGAAGGAGCGGCGCAACGGGCCCGAGGGCGTGCGCAGCATCTCGGTCAACGTGGCCAGCATCGCCACCAATGGCGAGTTGCGCGGCATCCGCATCTTCGAGTTCGATGCCGACGGCCGGCTGCGCACGCAGATCAACGCTGGCAGCGGCAGCGTGGTGTCCGCGGGCGAATGGCGGCTGCGGCAGGTGCAGCGCACCGATTGGCCGGTGCCCGACCAGGCGCACGACAAGGCGCAGCTGGCGCTGCAGACCATGGTCGAGCTGAACTGGCGCAGTTCGCTCGATGCCAACGTGGTGGCCGCCGCGCTGCTGCCGGTGCAGACCATGTCCACCCTGGAGCTGTACCGCTACAGCGCGCACCTGAGCGACCAGGACCAGGCCACCCAGCGCCACGAGATCCAGTTCTGGAAGAAGGCCTTCTACCCGCTGGCCTGCATCGTGATGATGGCGCTGGCCCTGCCCTTTGCCTACCTGCATGCCCGCGCCGGCGGCATCAGCTACAAGGTGTTCGGCGGCATCATGCTCGGCATTGCCTTCGTGCTACTGAACAATGTGAGCGGCCATCTCGGCGTCTTGAAGCAATGGACGCCGTGGATGGTGGCGGGCGCGCCCAGCCTGCTCTTCCTGTTGTTGTCGATGGGCGCATACGCGTGGTTGGTGAGGTACAGATGACTCCCCCCCGAAGCGCCTTCGGCGCCTCCCCCTCAAGGGGGCGACGCCAGCGGCCCGGCAAAGCCGGTTCCGCGGCGTCCGCTTGGAAGGCTGCGGCATTCGGCCGTGCCGTGTTGTCTGCGGAGAGATCAACGTGAACGGACTGTTGTTGTTTGCCCATGGCGCGCGCGACCCCGCATGGGCGCGCCCCTTCCAGGCGGTGGCCGAGCGTTGCCGCGCCGCGCGCCCTGGTGCGCCGGTGGAGCTGGCCTTCCTCGAATTCATGTCGCCCGGCCTCGTGCAAGCCGGCGCCAAGCTGGCCGCGGCCGGCTGCAGCACGGTGGACGTGCTGCCGCTGTTCCTCGGTGCCGGCGGCCATGTGCGCAAGGACATTCCGGTGTTGATGGCGCAGCTGCAGGCCGAGCACCCCGCGGTGCAGTGGCGCCTGCACCCGGCCGTCGGCGAAGCGGAAGGCGTCATCGCTGCCATGGCCAGCGTGGCGCTGGACGCTGCGCTGCTCCCCGAAGTGAGCGTCCGTTGAACCTGCACCAGTTCCGCTTCGTCCAGGAGGCGGTGCGCCGCAACCTGAACCTGACCGAGACCGCGAAGGCGCTGCACACCTCGCAGCCGGGCATCAGCAAGGCCATCCTGGAGCTGGAGGAAGAGCTGGGCGTGGACATCTTCGCCCGCCACGGCAAGCGCATCCGGCGCGTCACCGAGCCGGGGCTGCTGGTGCTGAAGTCCATCGAGGTCATCATGCGCGAGGTGGCGAACCTGAAGCGCATCGGCGACGAGTTCTCCAAGCAGGACGCCGGCACCTTGTCCATCGCCACCACGCATTCGCAGGCGCGCTACTTCCTGCCCGAGCCGGTGGCGCAGCTGCGCAGGCGCTTCCCCAAGGTGCAGGTGGTGCTGCACCAGGGCACGCCGGCCGACGTGGCCCGCATGCTGGCCGACGACGTGGCCGAGATCGGCCTCGCCACCGAGGCGCTGGTGGACGTGGAAGGGCTGGTCAGCCTGCCCTGCTACCAGTGGCAGCACGCGCTGGTGGTGCCGGCGCGGCACCCGCTGGCGGCCGTCGAGCGGCCCACGCTGGAACAGCTGGCCGCCGAGCCGCTGGTCACCTACCACCCCACCTTCAGCGGCCGCTCGCGCATCGACGCCGCCTTCCAGCGCGCGCGGCTGGAGCCGCACGTGGCGCTGGAGGCCATCGACGCCGACGTCATCAAGACCTACGTGCGCTTGGGGATGGGCGTGGGCCTGGTCTCCGAGATGGCGGTGCGCGACGACCCGCCCGGCGGCGACCTGGCCTGGCGCCCGGTGGGCCACCTGTTCGGGCCCAACACCTCGCGCGTGGCCTTCAAGCGCGGCGCCTACCTGCGCCACTTCGTCTTCGCCTTCGCCGAACTGCTGTCCGACCGCCTGACCCGCCCGCTGATCGAGCGTGCGATGGCCGGCGAGGCGGCCCACTACGACCTGTGAGATTCAAGCCGCTGCCATGAGCTTCCGCACCCCCACCCTGCCCAGCCGCCTGCCCAACGTGGGCACCACCATCTTCACCGTGATGTCGGCGCTGGCGGCCGAGCACGGCGCGGTCAACCTGGGCCAAGGCTTCCCCGACTTCGACTGCGACCCGCGGCTGTCGGACGCGGTGAACAGCGCGATGCGCGAGGGCCTGAACCAGTACCCGCCGATGACCGGCGTGGCGCCGCTGCGCGAGGCGGTGTCGGCCAAGATCGAGGCCGAGTACAAAAAGCGTTATGACCCGGCGACCGAGATCACCATCACGGCCGGTGCCACGCAGGCGATCCTGACCGCCGTGCTGGCCACCGTGGGGCCCGGCGACGAGGTGATCGTGCTGGATCCCTGCTACGACAGCTACGTGCCGAACGTGGAACTGGCCGGTGGCACCGTGGTGCGCGTGCCGCTCACCGCCGGAACTTTCCGCCCCGACTTCCCCGCCATTTCAGCAGCGATCACGCCGCGCACCCGCGCGATCATGATCAACACGCCGCACAACCCCAGCGCCACCATCTGGCGCCAGGCCGATCTGCAAACCCTGGCCGAACTGCTGCGCCCGACCGACATCGTGGTGATCGCCGACGAGGTCTACGAGCACATGGTGTACGACGGCGAGCCGCACGCCAGCGTGGCCACGCTGCCCGAACTCGCGGCGCGCGCCTTCGCCATTTCCAGCTTCGGCAAGACCTACCACGTGACCGGCTGGAAGGTGGGCTACGTGGCCGCGCCCGCGCCGCTGATGGCCGAGTTCCGCAAGGTGCACCAGTTCAACGTCTTCACCGTGAACACGCCGATGCAGCACGGCCTGGCCCGCTTCATGGTGGACCCGAAGCCGCACCGTGAACTGGCGGCCTTCTACCAGCGCAAGCGCGACCTGTTCCGCGCGGGCCTGGCCGGCACGCGCTTCAAGCTGCTGCCCAGCGAGGGCAGCTACTTCCAGTGCGTGGACTACAGCGCCATCAGCGACCTGGGCGAAGAAGCCTTCTGCCGCTGGCTCACCAGCGAGATCGGGGTGGCGGCGATCCCGCTGTCCGCCTTCTACGGCGACGGCCGCAACCAGGGCCTGGTGCGCTTCTGCTTCGCCAAGCGGGACGAGACGCTGAACGCCGCGTTGCAGCGCCTGGCGAAACTCTGACGGCTCAGGTGTCGTAGCCCGGCATCTGCCGGTCCAGCCGGCGCTTCAGGCCCGGCCACGACAGCGCGCCGGCGCCCTGCCCGCGCGTCACCACCTTGGCCTGCTGCGTCGCGGTCGAGATGATCTCCGGGTGGACGTGCGTGAGCTCTCCGCCGCCCGCCTGGGCGCGGACCTGGATGGTGCACACCGCCTCGAAAAAATACATCGCCAAGAACGCGTCCGCGATGGTGGGACCCACGGTCAGCAGGCCGTGGTTGCGCAACATCAGGTAGTTCTTGTCGCCCAGGTCGCGCACCAGGCGCGGCTTCTCGTCGTCGCGCAGGGCCACGCCTTCATAGTCGTGATAGCCGAGGCTGGACAGCACGAAGATCGAATGCTGCGACAGCGGCAGCACGCCCTCCTTCTGTGCCGACACCGCGATGCCGTTGATCGAATGCGTGTGCAGCACGCAGGCCGCGTCGTGCCGCGCTGAATGGATGGCGCTGTGGATGGTGAAGCCGGCCGGGTTCACCGGGAACGGCGAGTCTTCCAGCTTGTTGCCTTGCAGGTCCACCTTCACCAGGCTGGAGGCGGTCATTTCCTCGAACATCAGTCCATAAGGATTGATGAGGAATTGGTCCTCGGTGCCGGGAACCCGTGCGCTGATGTGGGTAAACACCAGGTCGTCCCAGTGGAACAGCGCCACCAGCCGATAGGCTGCTGCCAGGTCCACCCGGGTTTGCCATTCCTCGGGCGTGAATTGCGCGCGCCGCGAAGGAAGGTCGAGAATCGGCTGTGCCATGGGAATCACTCCTCTGGTGTGTCTGCGAATGTGCGCGTGGACAATAAGCACACGATGGTGGCGCGGCTGTCGCGCCTGGGACAAGCCATGAATACCCCGGTTCTTACAATCGAAGAGCGTCACAACATCGAGTCCGCCTCGTGGTTTTCCAAGCTCTCCCTGCCGCTGCGCAATGCGATCCTGTCGCGTGCGTACGTGCGCCGGTTGAGCGATGGGGCACCACTCGCCTCGCGCGGCACGCCGGCCGAGGATTGGTGCGGCGTGGCCAAGGGTGCGGTGCGCGTCTCGCTGGTGTCGCTGTCGGGCAAGCAGGTGACGCTCACCTACGTGGAACCGGGCACCTGGTTCGGCGACATCGCCCTCTTCGACGGCCTGCCGCGCACGCACGATGCCGATGCCCATGGCGAGACGACACTGCTGTGCGTGCGCAAGGCCGATTTCAAGGAATTGCTGGCGCAGCACACCGAGCTGTACGAAGCGCTGCTGCGCCTGAACTGCCGGCGCCTGCGCCTGCTGTTCAACCAGTTCGAGGACCTGAACACCAAGCCGCTTTCCGCGCGCCTGGCCAAGCAGATATTGCTATTGGCCAAAAGCTACGGCATCGAGCAGGGCGAGGAAATCCGCATCGGCCTGCAATTGGCGCAGGAAGACCTGGCGCAATTGCTGGGCGCTTCGCGCCAACGCGTGAACCAGGAATTGAAGGGCTTCGAGCGCGAAGGCGCGGTGCGCGTGGAGCCCACGCGGCTGGTGGTCCTCTCGCGCGAGAAGCTGCTGGCGATTTCAGAACACTGAGTCAACGACGGGCTGTTCTCGCGTTGGCGGCTCCCCTGGCGGGACGGCAGCGTGCACCTGACGCTGCCCGGGGGCAAACCATTCAGGTGGCCCGCCGCGGCCACCGCGGAGGCTGACCATGGAACAGTTCACCGGCACCCGCACGGTGTCGTCGCAGCATGCCTTCGACGTCGAGAAGCTCGAGGCCTGGCTGTCCGAACGCCTGCCCGGCTTCCGGGGGCCGCTGTCGGTGGAGCAGTTCAAGGGCGGCCAGTCCAACCCCACCTACAAGCTCATCACGCCAGCCCGCGCCTACGTGATGCGCAGCAAGCCCGGGCCCGTGGCCAAGCTGCTGCCCTCGGCCCACGCCATCGAGCGCGAGTTCCGCGTGATGAGCGCCCTGGCCCTCACCGGCGTGCCGGTGGCCCGCATGCATGTGCTGTGCGAAGACGAAGCGGTGATTGGCCGCGCCTTTTACGTGATGGAGTTCGTCAGCGGCCGGGTGCTGTGGGACCAATCGCTGCCCGGCATGACGAATGAGCAGCGCGCCGCCATCTACGACGAGATGAACCGCGTCATCGCCACCTTGCACTCGGTGGACGTGAAGGCCGTGGGCCTGGCCGACTACGGCAAGCCCGGCAACTACTTCAGCCGCCAGATCGGCCGCTGGTCCAAGCAGTACCTGGC
>CBIHPZ010000089.1:0-9598 GCA_966211865.1 uncultured Aquabacterium sp. | reverse complement strand
GGGCCAATCTAGACGCGAATCCGCAGATGTGGCCGTTCCCCCATCAAGGATTCGCAACGACGAGTGGCCTCGTTCTGGTGGAACGAGCGGGTGTGCGGGATTCGTTCACAGCTTCTCACTCCAGCGTCAGGCGCTGCAGCTGCACCACCTTCTTGTAGACCACCAGCTCGGCCTTGATCTGCTCGGCGAACTCCGCCGGCGTGTTGGCGATGATCAGCGAGCCGGTGTCCTCGATGCGCTTCTTCACCTCGGGCACCTCCAGCGTCTTCTTCACCGCCGCGTGCACCTTGTCGACGATGTCCTTGGGCATGTTCTTCGGCCCGTAGATGCCGTAGTACGCCATGCGGTTCACCACCTGGAGGTTCACCTCGGCGAAGGTCGGCACGTTGGGCAGCACCGCCAGGCGCTTCGGTGCGGCCACCACGATGGGAATCAGGCGGCCGTCCTTGATGAAGGGCAGCGCCGAAGGCAGGTTGTCGAAGATGATCGGCACCTGGCCGGCCACCACGTCGTTCAGGGCCGGCCCGGCGCCGCGGTAGGGAATGTGCGTGACGAAGGTCTTCGTCATGCTCTTGAACAACTCCATCTGCAGGTGGCCGATGCCCCCGGCGCCCGAGCTGGCGAAGCTGTACTTGCCGGGGTTCTTCTGCACCACGGCCAGGAAGCCGGCGTAGTCCTTGGCCGGGAACGATGGATGAACCGCGATGACGTTGGGCGTGGCCGCCACGTTGATGATGGGGGTGAAGTCCGTCAGCGGGTCGTACGGGATCTTCGGGTTGATGGCGGGGTTGGCCGCGGTGGTGGAGACCGTGGCCATGCCCAGCGAATAGCCATCGGGCGCGGCGCGCGCGGTGTCCGCCGCGCCGATGGACCCGCCGCCACCGGCCTTGTTCTCGACGATCAGCGGCTGGCCCAGCGCGGGCTGGATGCGTTCGGCCAGCACGCGGGCAATGATGTCGGTGGTGCCGCCAGGCGCGAATGGCACCACCAGCTTCACGGGCTTGTTGGGATAGCTCTGCGCCAGAGCGGCCAGCGGCAGGGCCAGCGCGGCCGTCGCGAGGATGCGGATCAAAGGTTTCATGCCGTTGTCGTGTCCCAGGGACTCAAGAGAAGGTGGATCGCTGATTCTTGGGGACCGGCGGTGCGCAGGGAATGGGCGCTTTCCCGGTCGGCGCCCGTACGCGCAGACCCGCGCAGACCCGCTGCAGCCCGCGATGCCCCGCCACGCTCCAAGCCGGCCCGCCGCTGGCAGACTGGCCCGATGCCCGACGTGCTGCTGCTCCTGCCCGACCTCGCGCTGATCGTCTGCGGCTACCTCATCTGCCGCTACACGCCGCTGGACCGCACGGTGTGGGACGGCACCGAGCGCCTCGTCTACTACCTGCTGTTCCCGGCGCTCTTGTTCAACGCCATCGTGCGCAACCCGCTGGACCCGCGCAGCATGCTGCAGTTCGGCGGCGCCGGCATGGCGGTGGTGGGGCTGGGCGTGGTGCTGGCCTATGCGCTGTCGCGCTGGCCGGGCGTGGACCCGCGGCTGCACGCGTCCGGGGCGCAGACCGCCTTCCGCTTCAACTCCTACGTCGGCCTGGCCCTGGCCGAACGCCTGGCCGGCGCGCAGGGCCTGGCCTGGCAGGCGGTGCTGGTGTCGCTGTGCGTGCCCCTGTGCAACATCGCCGCGGTGTGGCCGCTGGCCCGGCACGGCGGCCACGGCTACGCGCGCGAGCTGCTGCGCAACCCGCTCATCGTGGCCACCGTGTCGGGCCTGGTGTGCAAGCTGGCCGGGCTGCAGTTGCCGGAAGTCGCCTCGATCACGCTGAACCGCATCGGCGGCGCCGCGCTGCCGCTGGGGCTGATGGCGGTGGGTGCGGGCCTGCGCTTCGGCGCGCTGCGTGAAGGGCCGGGGCTGGCGGCCGCGTTGATGGCCATCCGCCACGCCATCCTGCCGGCCGCGGCCATTGCACTGGCCCTGGCGATGGCCTTGCCGCCCGGGCAGCAGGCGGTGCTGGTGGCCTTTGCCGCGCTGCCCACGGCCAGCAGCGCCTACGTGCTGGCCACCCGCATGGGCGGGCACGGCGGCTACGTGGCGGGGCTGGTCACGGTGTCGACGCTGATCGGGATGCTGGGCCTGCCGCTGGCGCTGGCGGCCCTGGCGGCGCTGCGCTGAAGCGCCGGCCCAGCCACACCATCACCACCACGGCCACTGAAAAGCCCAGGCTCACCAGCTCGATCGGTTCACCCAGCAGCGGCCACGCGAAGCCGATCGCAAAGAAGGGCTGCAGCAGCTGCACCTGGCTGACGCGCAGCGCGCCCCCGATGACCAGTGCGCGGTACCAGGCGAAGAAGCCGATCCACATCGAGAACAGGCTCACGTAGCCGAAGCCGACCCAGGCGCTGGCGGGCACCGGCGCGCTGGGCCAGTTCAGCAGCGCGCAGGGCACGGTGACGGGCAGCGCCACCAGCGTGACCCAGCAGATCACCCGCTCCGCGCCGAGCGCCGGCGTGACGCGCGCGCCGAACACGTAGCCCACCGAAGCGGCCAGCACCGCGATGAACAGCACGCCATCGATCGGGCTCGGCGCAAAGCCGTGGCCCTTGGCTTCGGCGCGCAGCAGCGAATACAGCACGACCAGCGCGCAGCCGCCCACCGCGCACCACCAGAAGGCCGGCCGGGCGCGCTGACGCATCACCAGCGCGGCCGTCACCGCCGTGAGCAGCGGCGCCAGCGCGGTGATGACCGCCGCATGCGCACTGCCCACGTGGCGCAGCGCCCACGCCAGCAGCAGCGGGTACCCGATGGCATTGCCCAGCGCGGCGATGGCCAGTGCGGGCCAGTGATCGCGCCGCGGCCAGGGCGAACGCGTCAACAGCAGCACCGTGGCCGACAGCGCCGCCGCCACCACGGCCCGGCCCGACGTGACGAACAAGGGCGACAAGGCCGGCGCGCCCGCGCTGCCCACGGCCCACTGCGTCATCGGCAGCGTCAGCCCGAACATCGCCATCGCCAGCACGCCGAGCCACAGCCCGCGTGCGGCGTCCGCTTTCGAAACCGAATCGGTCAAGCGATGTCGAGGTCCGCCGACTGGATGCGCTTCACGCCCTTGGCCTGCATCGCCTTCCAGGCGGCCGCCAGCGAGCCGTTGAGGTCGATGCCGCGGCAGGCGTCCTCGATCACGTAGGCCTCGAAGCCGGCCTTGCGCGCGTCCATCGCGGTCCAGGCCACGCAGAAGTCGGTGGCCAGGCCGGTGACGAACACCGTCTTGATGCCACGCGCCCTCAGGTAGCCAGCCAGGCCCGTGACCGTCTTGCGGTCGGCTTCCTCGAAGGCCGAGTAGCTGTCCACCGCCTGGTTGAAACCCTTGCGGATGATCAGCTGCGCGGTGGGCAGCTTCAGGTCCTTGTGCAGCGCCGCGTCGTCGGTGCCCTGCACGCAGTGGTCGGGCCAGAGCACCTGGGTGCCGTACTTCAGGGTCGTGGTCTCGAAGGGCTTCTTGCCCGCATGCGTACTCGCAAAAGACGCGTGGCCGGGCGTGTGCCAGTCCTGCGTGACGACGATGTTCTGGAAGCCGGTGGCCAGGCGGTTGATCACCGGCACCACCTCCTCGCCCTTGGCCACCGGCAGGGTGCCACCGGTGACGAAGCAGTTCTGCACGTCGACCACGATCAGCGCGCTGCTGCTGCCGGGCTTCAGCTTGCCCGCGGCCGCCAGGGGCCAGGCGGCGGACAGGCCCGCGGCGCCCAGCGCGCCGAGCAGCGCCCGGCGCGTGCGGATCGACGTGCAACCCGAATCGGCGACGGGCATGGAGACGGAACGCTCGTTCATGTTCATCCTCCGGTGGTGGGGCAATGGTGTGGCGTCAATTCGCCGGGCGCAGCTTCTTCACCTCGTCATTGCTGGGCTGGAATTTCGCGCCGTCCAGGTACACCCAGTCCACCATCACGCCCTTGCCCTTGTCGTTCCTGGTCTTGCCCACGTAGGCGCCCATGGTCGACTGGTGGTCCTCGGCGCGGTAGGTGGCCTTGCCGAAGGGCGTGTCCAGGGTCAGGCCGGTGAAGGCGGTGACCAGCTTTTCCGTGTCGGTGCCGCCGGCCTTCGCCACGCCGGCCGCGATCGACTTGATGGCCGTGTAGCCCACCACCGAGCCCAGGCGCGGGTAATCGTTGAACTTGGCCTGGTAGGCCTTCAGGAAGGCCTGGTGCTCGGGCGTGTTGATGGCATTCCACGGGTAGCCGGTGACGATCCAGCCGTTCGGCGTCTCGTCCTTCAGCGGGTCCAGGTACTCGGGCTCGCCGGTCAGCAGGCTCACCACCTCGCGGCCCTTGAACAGGTCGCGTGTGTTGCCCTCGCGCACGAACTTGGCCAGGTCGGCGCCGAAGAGCACGTTGAAGATGGCGTCGGGCTTGGCATCGGCCAGCGCCTGCACCACGGCGCCGGCTTCCAGCTTGCCCAGCGGCGGCGCCTGCTCGGCGACGAATTCCACGTCCGGCTGCGCGGCCTTCAGCAGCGCCTTGAAGGTGGCCACGGCCGACTGGCCGTATTCGTAGTTGGGATAGACCACGGCCCAGCGCTTCTTCTTCAGCTTGGCCGCGTCGGGCACCAGCATGGCGGACTGCATGTAGGTCGAAGGCCGCAGGCGGAAGGTGTACTTGTTGCCGTTCTGCCAGACGATCTTGTCGGTGAGCGGCTCGGAGGCCAGGTAGAAGAACTTCTTCTGCTTCGCGAAGTCGGCCAGCGCCAGGCCGATGTTGGAGAGGAAGCCGCCGGCCAGCACGTCCACGTTCTCGCGCGAGATCAGCTCCTCCGCGGCGCGCACCGCATCGCCCGGGTTGCCGTTGTCGTCGCGGGTGATCAGCTGCACCTTCTTGCCACCGACGCCGCCGGCCGCGTTGATCTCGTCGACCGCCAGCTCCATGCCCTTCTTGTACGGTTCCAGGAAGGCGGGCTGCACCTTGTAGCTGTTGACTTCGCCGATCTTGATCACCGACTGGGCCGAGGCAGCCAGGGGGACCAGGGCCGCCATCAGCGCGGCAGCGGCAAGCAGTGAGCGGGTCATGCAGGAATCCTCCGGGTTGGTATCGCGAGGCTGTCGCGAAGGGGGCAGCACGGCCCCTGCGAATGAAGGTCAACTACGGCGGCGAATCAGGGTGAACCCTGGGCCGGGGCAGAATAGCGCAATTCGCCGCAGCCGTGAATTTCATGTAGTCTCTGCTACATGAAAATCCGGGTTCGCCCGATGCCGGGCGATCCAGCGCAGGCACCAGCACCACGCGGCACCCCGTTTTTTCGACCCTTCGCGACCCCCGCAGCAGCACCACCATGAGCGCCTTCAACGAGGAAAAGGTCCTGTCCGTTCACCACTGGACCGACCGCCTGTTCACCTTCACCACCACGCGCGACCAGTCGCTGCGCTTCTCGAACGGCCACTTCACGATGATCGGCCTGAAGGTGAACAACAAGCCGCTGCTGCGCGCCTATTCCATCGTCAGCGCCAACTACGAGGAACACCTCGAATTCCTCAGCATCAAGGTGCCCGACGGCCCGCTGACCTCGCGCCTGCAGCACATCCAGGTGGGCGACAGCATCATCGTCGGCCGCAAGCCCACCGGCACCCTGGTCATCGACTACCTGCTGCCCGGCCGCCGCCTGTACCTGATGTCCACCGGCACGGGCCTGGCGCCCTTCATGAGCATCATCCGCGACCCCGCCACCTACGAGAAGTTCGAGCAGGTGGTGCTGGTGCACGGCGTGCGCCAGGTCGATGAACTGGCCTACCACGACCTGCTGGTCGAACACCTGCCCAACCACGAGTTCCTGGGCGAGATGGTGACCAGCCAGCTGCGCTACTACCCCACCGTCACGCGCGAGACCTACAAGAACATGGGCCGCGTGACCGAGCTGATCGAGACCGGCAAGCTCACCAATGACCTGGGCCTGCCCGCGCTGGATGCGGCGCAAGACCGCGTGATGATCTGCGGCAGCCCGGCCATGCTGCGCGACCTGAAGCACATGCTGGAGTCGCGCGGCTTCAAGGAAGGCAACACCTCCACGCCGGGCGATTTCGTGATCGAGCGCGCGTTCGCCGAGCAGTGAGCCTTCGCAGGCCGCAGGCCTGATCCGACGACACCGCCCGCCGGGGCCGGTGTCGAACCAACGGGCCCCGCGGGGCCCGTTTTGCATTCCGCGGCGCTAACCCACCAGCGGAGCGTCCATCGCACCGAGAGTGGCGCCGCACGCCGGCACAAGGCCGGCGTGGCGCGCCGCCACCGGCACCTCACCGGCGCGCCCTCACCGTGGCCGCTGCACGCCCATAACCCCGCCTGTGCCACGCCGGCCGGTCCGGCGAGCCGCGCGGCGCCAGCGCGTCCTCGGGGCGTTCCAGGTCGCGCAGGCATTGCAGCGCGTAATCGATGAAGGCGCGCAGGCGCGGCGTGCGTCGCGCATTGCCCTTGTAGACCAGGTTCACCGGCGGGCCGCCCTGCACTTCCCAGTCGCGCAGCACCGGCACCAGGCGGCCGGACTGCACGTGCTCGCGCGTGGTCAGCTCGGCGAAGCGGCCCACGCCGTGGCCGCCGATCACCAGGTCCAGCACCGCCTCGCGCGCATTGCTGGACAGCCAGCCGCGCACCGGCACCTGCACCGTCTGCCCCTCGCGCGTGAACTCCCACAGGTCCAGCAGGATGCCGGCGGGGTTGCGCATCAGCAGGCAGGTGTGGTGCGCCAGGTCGGACGGGTGCTGCGGCACGCCGTGCACGGCCCAGTGGCTGGGCGCGGCCATGATCAGGCTGCGTGCGCCACCCAGCTTGCGGTGCACGTAGTCGGCCGGCACCTCGGGCCAGCCGTGCAGCAGCAGCACGTCGGCGGTGGCCGCGTCGGCATCACCGATGCGGTTCACCGTGCGCAGGTCGATTTCCACGTCGGGGTACAGCGCATGGAAACGCGGCAGCGCGGGCAGCAGCACGTGGTGCGCCAGCTGCGGGTGCGCCGCCACCGCCAGCATGCCGCTGGCGCGCTCGGCCGAACCCTGGAGCCGCAGCTCCGCCTGCGACAACTCGTCCAGCTCGGCCAGCAGCGGCCGGCAGCGGTCCAGGTACTCCGCGCCCACGGCCGTCAGGCGCACGCCGCGCGCGCTGCGCTCCAGCAGCGCCACGCCCAGCGCGTGCTCCAGGGCCACCACCAGCTTCTGCACCGCCGGCACGCTCACCTCCAGCCGCTGCGCGGCGCGCGCGAAGCTGCCTTCCTCGGCCGACGCGGTGAAGTAGTGAAGCGCCTTCAGCTTGTCCATGGCTGCGTCCTTTGCGGCCGATCATCACCGCGACAGCCGGTGATCGGCATCAACCAAAGGTTAATGCCGGATGCAGCCGGCATGCCCTTTCTGGCGCGGCGCGGCGTGCCTACAGTGGCCAGCACAGCCACACCCCCCCGAGGCCCGCGATGAACAAGCGCCGCTTGCTGCTCTCGTCACTGTCCGCCGCCCTGCTGGGCGCCTGGGCGCCACAGGCCGCGCTGGCGCAGGCGGCCGCCTCCGGCCAGCCGCTGCGCATCATCCTGGCGGTGCCGCCCGGTGGCGCGTCCGATACGGCGGCCCGGCTGCTGGGCCAGGCGCTCGCGAAGTCGCTGGGCCAGCCGGTGGTGGTGGAGAACCGGCCCGGCGGCAACGGCGTGCCGGCGGTGCAGGCCGCGCTGTCGGCCCCGGCCGATGGCCACACGCTGCTGTGGGCGCAGGCGTCCATGGCCGGCATGCCGCTGCTGGTGAAGGGCTCGCCGGTGAAGTCGATGGCCGAGTTCACGCCGGTGGCCAGCGTGGTCCACGTGGTCTACGGCGTGTTCGTGAACCCCAAGGTGCCGGCCACCAGCATGGCCGAACTCACCAGCCACCTGAAGGCCCATCCCGACCGCCTGAGCTACGGCACCGGCGTGCTCAGCGAATACCTGATCACGGTGAACTACCTGCACCAGGCCGGCGCCAGGGCTGTGCGCGTGCCCTACAAGGGCGGTGCACAACTGATGCCCGACCTGATCAGCGGCGAGATCCAGTTCAACCTCGGGCCGCTGTCCGCCGGCATGCCGCACGTGCGCAGCGGCAAGCTGCGCCTGCTGGCCACCCTGCCCGATCGCTCGGGCATCGCGCCCGGCGTGCCGTCGATCGCCGAGGCCGGCGTGGCACTGGACGCCATTCCCACCTGGAACGGCCTCGTGGCGCCGCCCGGAACCCCGCGCGAGGTGGCGGCGCGCCTGGCGCACGAAGTGAACCGCGCGCTGGCCGACCCCGCGCTGCGCGGCGCGCTGGAAGCCCAGGGCCTACGCGTCGCGGGCGGCACGCCGCAGCAGATGGGCGAGGCGATCGAGTCGGCCAGCGCCAGCTGGCGCCAGTTCGTGCGCGACCACGACATCCCGCAGGAATGAGCCCCGTGCAGCCCGACGCGCGGCAAAGCCTCATCGCCCACATCACCGGCTGCTGGCGCACGCAGGCCCTGCGCGCCGCGGTGGAGCTGGACCTGCCGGACCAGCTGGCCGCCGGCCCGGTGGACACCGCGACCCTGGCCCGCGCCTGCCGCTGCGCCACCGAACCGCTGCAGCGCCTGCTGCGTGCGCTGTGCACGCTGGACGTCTGCGCCGAGCGGCCCGATGGCCGCTTCGAGCTCGCCCGCGGCGGCATGCCCCTGTGCCGCACCCCGCCCGACGGCACGCCCAGCCTGCGCGCCATGGCGCTGTGGTGGGGCGGCCCGCTGTGGCCGATGTGGGACGGGCTGGGCTACAGCGTGCGCACCGGGCTCAGCGCCCGCGCGCGCGACACCGGCCGCCTGCACTACGGCTTCCTGGACGGCCAGGCCGACATGGCCGCCGTCTTCCACGACGCGATGCGCGCGATGACGGCCCTGGTCGCCGACGACGTGGCGGCCCTGCCCACCTGGGGCGAAGCGCGCACGCTGGTCGACGTGGGCGGCGGACACGGCGAACTGGCCGCCGCCATCGCCGCCGCGCACCCCGGGCTGCAGGTGACGGTGCTGGACCGCGATGACGCGCAGGCCGGCGCGCAGGCGCTGTTCGCACGCCACGGGCTGGCCGGCCGCGCCCGCTTCAGCCCCGGCGATTTCTTCGCCGCCGTGCCCGCCGGCGCCGACCACTACCTGCTCAAGAGCATCCTGCACAACTGGGACGACGCCGCCTGCCGCCGCATCCTGGCCCGGTGCGCCGCGGCCGCCGCGCCGGGCGCGCGGCTGCTGCTCATCGAGCGGGTGATGCCCGAGCGGCTGCAGCCCACGCCGCACGACCAAGCCCTGGCCCGCACCGACGTCAACATGCTGGCTGGCCTGGGTGGACGCGAGCGCAGCCTGGCGGAATTCGCGGCGCTGCTGGAGCCGGCCGGTTTCCGCATCCAGGGCACGGTGCCGACGCGGCACGAGTTCAGCATCATCGAATGCCGGCGCGGCTGAAGCGCAGGCATCACGGCCGCTGGCGCAACGCCCAGTCGATGTGCTGCTGCACCAGCGGCGTGGCAGCGTCTCTTGCGTCGCGCAGCGCCTGGGCCACGCCTTCGTCGCCGGCCTGACGCCACGCATTGCCCAGCGCCACCGCCAGGTTGCGCCGCCAGCGTTCGAA
>CBIHPZ010000088.1:0-9744 GCA_966211865.1 uncultured Aquabacterium sp. | reverse complement strand
ATTCACAAGGCCAATCGCGAAGGCGCCAACGTGCTGTTCGAAGGCGCCCAGGGCACGCTGCTGGACATCGACCACGGCACCTACCCGTACGTCACGTCCAGCAACTGCGTGGCCGGCAACGCCGCGGCCGGCGCGGGTGTGGGGCCTGATCTGCTGCACTACATCCTGGGGATCACCAAGGCGTACACCACGCGCGTCGGCGGTGGTCCGTTCCCCACCGAGCTGCCGATCGACGAGCCCGGCACCATCGGCCACCACCTGTCCACGGTCGGGCAGGAGCGCGGCGTGGTGACGGGGCGTGCGCGCCGCTGCGGCTGGCTGGATGTGGCGGCGCTGAAGCGCTCGATGATCATCAACGGCATTTCGGGCCTGTGCATCACCAAGCTGGACATCCTTGATGGACTGAAGGAGATCAAGGTCTGTGTCGGCTACACGCTGCGTGGCGAAGACATCGACATCCTTCCGCTGGACGCGGACGACATCGCGGCCTGCGTGCCGAAGTTCGAGACCTTCCCCGGATGGACCGAGTCCACCTTCGGACTCACAGCCTGGGATCAATTGCCAGCCAACGCCCGGGCTTACCTGGAGCGTGTCCAGTCGCTGATCGGTGTGCCGATCGACATGGTGTCCACCGGTCCGGACCGCGACCACACCATCCTGCTTCGCCACCCCTACAAGTCCTGAAAGAGGAGACGTTCCCCATGCTGACCGACGACGGCAAGCATCTGTATGTGTCCTGGGACGAATACCACCTGCTGACCGAGCGCCTGGCCTTGAAGGTGGCGGCCTCAGGGTGGGAGTTCGACCAGATCCTGTGCCTGGCCCGCGGTGGGATGCGGCCAGGTGACGTGCTCTCGCGGGTCTTCGACAAGCCGCTGGCCATCATGTCGACCAGTTCGTACCGCGCTGAAGCCGGCACGATCCAGGGCCGGCTGGACATGGCGAAGTACATCACCATGCCCAAGGGCGAGCTCGCCGGGCGGGTGCTGTTGGTGGACGACTTGGCCGACTCAGGCGTGACGCTGAAGGCCGTGGTGGAGCGCCTGCGCGGCGTGCCCGCCATCAGCGAGCTGCGCACGGCGGTGATCTGGGTGAAGGGTGTGTCGAGCTACACGCCCGAGTACTACGTCGAGATGCTGCCGACGAGCCCTTGGATCCACCAGCCGTTCGAGGAATACGACAACCTGCGGCCCGACGGGCTGGCGAAGAAATTCGCCGTCTGACCGCGATTCCCTTGAACTCACGGGGCGCATCGTCGACGACCGCCGCCCCGTCGATCTGCCGCCGGCGTTCTGCCGGTGGCCCCGCGTTGGCGGGGCATCGCATCCCCGTGCAAACCCTGGCCCATGGCGCGAGCCGTGGGCCAGTTCCGAGCAGCGCGGCGAATCAACTTTCGAGCCTTGGCCGCATGTGGTTTGACCGCATGCCTATCCAAGGAAATGTGCGGCCAATGAAAAATGGCCGACACTTTCGTGTCGGCCATTTCTTGTTTGGTGCCCAGGAGAGGACTCGAACCTCCACGCCGCTAAGCGCTAGTACCTGAAACTAGTGCGTCTACCAATTCCGCCACCTGGGCAAGTCGTTCAACAACAAAAGCTGTTTAACTACTGAAGCTAGGAGTCTAGCATAAAGACAAATCAGAACACAAGCTCTTCTGCGCTCGGCGCAGCTTTGATGAGCGAAATCGAGGGCACGGTGCTTGGCCACCGCGACGGACACGGCTTCGTGCGCCGCGATGACAACGAGCCCGACGTCTATCTGTCTCCGCAGGAGATGCGCGCGGTGCTGCACCGCGACCGGGTGCGCGTGCGCGTCGTGCGCTACGACCGCAAGGGCCGGCCCGAGGGCAGGGTGCTCGACATCATCGAGCGCCGCCGCACGCCCATCATCGGCCGGCTGCTGCACGAGAACGGCACCTGGCTGGTGGCGCCGGAAGACCGGCGCTACGGCCAGGACATCCTGATCCCGAAGAACGCAATCGCCAACGCCGCCGTCGGCCAGGTCGTTGCCCTGGAGCTGACCGAAGCGCCGTCGATGTACTCGCAGCCGGTCGGACGCATCACGGAGGTGTTAGGCGAGATCGACGATCCGGGCATGGAGATCGAGATCGCGGTGCGCAAGTACGAGGTGCCGCACCGCTTCTCGGCCGAGACACTGGCCCAGGCCGCCGCCTTGCCCGAGCGCCTGCGCGCCGCGGACAAGCGCCAGCGCATCGACCTCACCGACGTCGCCCTCGTGACGATCGACGGCGAGGACGCACGCGACTTCGACGACGCGGTGTACTGCGAGCCGATCAAGCGTGGACGTGGCAAGACCGCCTTCGAGGGCTGGCGCCTGGTGGTGGCCATCGCGGACGTCAGCCACTACGTGAAGCCGGGCGAGCCGCTGGACGAGGACGCCTACGAGCGCGCCACCTCCGTCTACTTCCCGCGGCGGGTGATCCCGATGCTGCCGGAAAAGTTGTCCAACGGACTGTGTTCGTTGAACCCCGACGAAGAGCGCCTGTGCATGGTGTGCGACATGCTGGTCTCGGCCCAGGGCGAGATCGAGGCCTACCAGTTCTTCCCGGCGGTGATGCGCTCGCAGGCCCGGCTGACCTACACCGAGGTCGCGGCGATCCTGGGCAACACCCGCGGCGCGGAAGCGCAGCGGCGGCGCGACCTGGTGCCGCACCTGCTGAACCTGCACGAGGTCTACCGCGCACTGCTGAAGCACCGTGGCACCCGGGGTGCGGTCGACTTCGAGACCACCGAAACCCAGATCGTCTGCGACGACAACGGTCGCATCGAGAAGATCGTGCCGCGCGTGCGCAACGAAGCGCACCGGCTGATCGAGGAGGCGATGCTGGCCGCCAACGTCTGCGCGGCCGACTTCATCCAGAGCCACAAGCACCCGGCGCTGTACCGCGTGCACGAAGGTCCCACGCCCGAGAAGCGCGTGACCTTGCAGAACTACCTGAAGGCGCTGGGCCTGGGCTTCGGCCTGAGCGACGACCCGAAGCCGGGCGAACTGCAGGCCATCGCCCAGGCCACCAAGGACCGGCCGGACGCGGCGCAGATCCACGCGATGCTGCTGCGTTCGATGCAGCAGGCGATCTACACGGCGACCAACAGCGGCCACTTCGGCCTGGCCTACGAGGCCTACACGCACTTCACCAGTCCGATCCGGCGTTATCCCGACCTGCTGGTGCACCGCGTGATCAAGGCGCTGCTGCATGCCAAGCGCTACCACCTGTCGGGCGGCGCGATGGAGGAGGCACCGCCGGCCAAGCCCGCACGCAAGGGTGGCAAGGCCGCGCCAAAAGTCAGCGTCAGTGCCCATGAAACCGAGCTGTGGGAGGCCGCCGGCGTCCACTGCAGTGCCAACGAGCGGCGGGCCGACGAGGCCTCGCGCGACGTGGAGGCCTGGCTCAAGTGCCGCTTCATGCGCGATCACCTGGGCGAGGAGTACGCCGGAACCGTCAGCGCCGTCACCAGCTTCGGCGTCTTCGTCACGCTCGACAGCCTGTATGTCGAGGGCCTGGTGCACATCACCGAACTGGGCGGCGAATACTTCCAATTCGACGAAGCACGGCAGGAACTGCGCGGCGAGCGCAGCGGCCTGCGCTACGTGGTGGGCTCGCGGGTCCGTGTGCAGGTGAGCCGCGTCGACCTGGACGGCCGCAAGATCGACTTCCGCATGGTGCGTGAGGGTGATGCGGAGCAACTGCTGTCGCGCGGGCGCAAGCCGGCTTCCGCGACGCAGGCGCTGAAAGAGGTGAAGGCGAAGGACCGGCAGGCCAAGGGTGCCCGCGCCAAGGCGGTGGCCGCCCGGGCCGGCACCACGGGCAAGGGCAAGCGGGAAGCGGGCAAGGCGCCAAGAGGTCGCAAGGCGCGTTGATTCGCCCGGCCGGGAGCGGGGCCGGCGCCCGGCTCCTTGCCCCGTCGGGATGGATGTTCAGCGGGCGACACGCGGCCCGGCGCCCAGGGCCTCGATCAGCGCCGATGCAGTCAGCGGCCCGGTGGCCGGCCCTTGCTCGGCCGCGCGGCCGTGCTGCCACACCGCCTCGGCCGCCACCAGTGCCGGGGCGGCGTCCGCCCGGCCGGCCCAGCGCCCTCCGATCCAGCCTGCCAGCACGTCGCCGCTGCCGGCCGTGGCCAAGCGGGCATTCCCGGTGGGATTGATCGTCGGACGTTCCGCAGGAGCGGCAATCACGCTGCCGGAGCCTTTCAACACGACGATTCCGCCGGTCGAGCCGGCCATCTGCCGTGCAGCCTGCAAACGGTCTTGCTGCACGTCGGCCGTGCCCACGGCCAGCAGCCGCGCAGCCTCCAGCGGGTGCGGCGTGAGGATGGTGCGCGGGCCGGCCGCGTTGCGCGCTGCGAGTGCGGCCTGCAGGGCGGAGGAGGCGGCGATGGCATTCAGCGCATCGGCATCGAGCACCAGCCGCGCTGCATGCTCGAGCACCGCGGGCAGGACCTGCACCACCGCCTGGCCGCCCCCGCACCCGCACACGACGGTGCTGCGCGCAAGCGCTGCCGGCTGCATCACGTCGGCAACGTGCCGCTGCATCAGTTCGGGCCAGGGCAGGTCGGTGGAGGTCGAGCGGCCATCCAGCCGCGCCAGCAGCACGCGGCCCGCACCGGCGGCCAGCGCGGCGCGGGCGGCCAGCACCGGCGCGCCGCCCATGCCCTCGGCACCGCCGATCACCGCGACGTCGCCGAAGCTGCCCTTGTGCTGCGCGTGGCGTCGCTCGGTGTGTGCGGCAGGGCCGCCCAGCACGGCGATGGCGGTCGGCTCCAGCAGCGAGGGCTCGGCTTCCAGTGCATCGAACCACACCCGTCCCGCGTGGTCGCGCCCGTCCGCGGTAAAGAGACCGGGCTTCAGCGTCAGCAAAGATAACGTGTTATCGGCGCGTATCGCCTCGTGAGCGGCGATGGCGCCCGTGTCGGCAGGCAGGCCGGACGGCGTGTCCACCGCCAGCACCGGGCGCTGGCTGCGGTTGATGTGACCGATCGCAGCGGCGATCCGTCCACGCGGGGCGCTACGGCCCCCAAGGCCCAGCAGGGCGTCGATGAGCAGGTCGGCGTCTTCCGGCGGCGCCTCGGAGGTGTCGATGGCCACGCCGGCCGCCTGCGCGGCGGCCAGCGCATGGGCCGCATCGGCGGGCATGCGGGCGGGATCGCCGAGCAGGCTGAGCCGAACCGTCTTGCCTGCCTGCAGCAGGTGCCGCGCGGCGATCAGCCCGTCACCCCCGTTGTTGCCGCCGCCCGCGGCGATCCAGATGCGCTGCGCATGCGGCGCCACGGCCAGCGCCAGCCGCGCCACTGCCCAGCCGGCGCGTTCGATCAGGGCGTGCGCGGGCAGCGCGGCCTGCAAAGCCTGCTCGACCTGGCGCGAGCCCTGCTCGTCGTGCAGCAGCCAGGGCTGGTCGGAGGGCAGGACGGGCCGCGGCATGCGTGGTTCAGCGCGCCAGGCGCTCGAGTCCCAGGCCTTCGGTGTCGATCGACGGTGTCCGGCCGGAGATCAGGTCGGCCAGCAGGCGCGCCGAACCGCAGCTCAGCGCCCAGCCGCTGGAGCCATGGCCCAGGTTCAGCCAGACGCCGGGAGCGCCGCTGGCGCCGAGCACGGGCGGCCCGTCCGGCAGCATCGGGCGGGCGCCTTTCCACTGCTGGACCTGGGGCAGCTGCGCGCAACCGGGATACCAGTCGTCCAGCACCTTGTAAAGCGTCTCGACCGCGGCCGGCGTGTTGCGGTCCAGGCGGCCACCCAACTCGGCGCTGCCCGCCACGCGCACCCGCTGGCCCAGGCGGCTGATGGCGACCTTGTAGCGCTCGTCCATCACCGCGGCGCGGGGGCCGAGGTCCGGGTGGCCCTCCAACTGCCGCAGCGGCGCGGTGATGGAGTAGCCGTACACCGGCGCCATCGGGATGCGGCAGCCCAGTGGCTTGAGCAGCGCCACGGCGCCCAAGGCGGCGCACACCACGACGGCGTCGAAGCGGTCTTCGGCCGGTGTCTCGGTGCTGTCGATGCGGCGATGCCGCAGCACCGGCCTGGGGCCGGCGCCCAGTGCAACCACCTCGCGCTGGAACTTGAATTCCACGCCCAGGCGCTGCCCTTCGCCGCGCAGCAGGTGCGCGAACTGCCTGCAGTTGCCTACGCCGTCCTGCGGCAGGTGCACGGCGGCATGCAGCTTCGCGTCGGGGTTCAGCGCGGGTTCCAGCAAGCGCGCCTTGGCCGCGTCAATCAGATGGAAGGAAACACCGAGCTCAGCCAGCATCTTCAGGCTGCCTCGCGCGAGCGTGAGGTCCTGAGGCTCACGCAGCAGCACCATGTAGCCGCTGCGCTGTTCGTAGTCCAGCTTCAGGTCGCGCGTCAGCATGGCCAGGCGCTGCTGGCTGAAGCGGGCGAGGCGGTGCATGCGCGCGCGGTTGGCCTGGAAGATGGCGGGCTGGCAGGCGCGCCACCAGCGCCACATCCATCGCAGCTGGCCGGGTCCCGCCGGCCTGGCCAGGCGCACCGGCGCGTGCCGGCTGAGCAGGTAGCGCAGCACCTTGGCCGGCATGCCGGGCGCGGCCCACGGCGTGACGTAGCCGGGCGCCACGACGCCGGCGTTGGCGAAGCTCGTTTCCTCGGCCACGCTGCTGCGCCGCTCGAAGACGGTGACTTCGTGGCCATCGGCGGCGAGTTCGTAGGCTGTCGTGACGCCGATGATGCCGGCGCCGATCACGGCGACCCGCATCGGTCAGGCCCCCGTGCCGGCCAGCACGGCTTCGATCGCGAGGGAGACGCCGAGCACCGCATCGTCATGCGCCGCCGGCGCCCACACCATCAGCCCCACCGGCGGTGCATCGGGTGCATGGCAGGGCAGCGAGAGCGCGCAGCCGTCCAGCAGGTTCACGGCCGACGGGTTGCGCAGCAGCAGGGCGTTGGTGGCGAAGAAGAGGGCGTCGTCGGCCAGCAGCGGCGCGATTGGCGGTGCGGTGACCGGGACGGTGGGCGAGAGCAGGGCGTCGAAGTCCTGCGCCGCGTCCTCGAAGCGCGCGATCAGGTCATGCCGGGCGTGCTGGAGGTCCAGGTAGTCGGCCGCGCTGATCTGGGCGCCGCGCTTGATGCGCAGGGCCACGCGGGGGTCGTAGTCGGCTTCCTGGGTCGACAGGCGGTGGCGGTGCCAGGCCCAGCTTTCCGCGGCCGGAAATCCGCCGCCGGCCTGCAGCTGCGTGAGGTCGGCCAGCACGGGCATGTCGACCGTCTCGATCTGCGCGCCGGCCGCCGCGAGGGACCGCAGGGCGGCCTCAAAGGCGGTGGCCACGGTCTCGTCCAGGCCGTCCAGCATCCAGGTCGATGGCACGCCCAGTCGCAAGGCGCGCAGCGGCCGGCGCAACGGCTGTGGCAGGCGCGCGGCAAGGATGCCGTGCATCAGCACCGCATCGGCCACGGTGCGGGTGATGGCGCAGGTGGTGTCCAGCGTGGGCGACAGCGGAATGCTGCCGTCCAGGGGCGTCAACCGCTGCGTGTTCTTGAAGCCGACGAGGCCCTGCAGTGCCGCCGGGATGCGGATGGAGCCGCCGGTGTCGGAGCCCAGCGCCGCCCAGGCCGCGCCGGTGGCCACCGAGACGGCGCCGCCCGAGGTCGAGCCCCCGGGGACGCAGGCTTCGCCGGGGATGCGCGGGTTGAGCGGCGTGCCGTGATGCGGGTTGATGCCGACACCCGAGAACGCGAACTCGCTCATGTTGGTGTGGCCCACCAGCACGGCGCCCGCTGCGCGCAGGCGCGCCACGGCGGTGCTGTCGCGCACGGCCGGGGCGGCGTTGGCCAGCGCGCGGGACGCGGCAGTGGTCGGCTGGCCCGCCACGTCGAACAGGTCCTTCACCGAAATCGGCATGCCGGCCAGCGCCGGCAGCGTCAGGCCGGCTTCGCGGGCCCGGTCCACGAGTTGGGCGGTCGTTTGCGCCGTGGCGTCGAAACGCCGGACGAAGGCGTGGCGGCAGGCGGGAGAATCGGCCGCTTCGATCGCGGTGCGCAGCACCTCGGCGGCGGTGATCGAGCCGGCTGCTATACTCTTTGGGTTTATCTGGATGTCCACGGCTCGATCCGTACCGGGCGCCAGGTAAATCAATCGCGAACCGGCTGACGAAAGGTGTCGCGGAGCTTGTTTGATGCAACCGACGTGTTGCGTTCCAGCCCCGCGATTCGCGCCGGATTCTAGACCCAACCCTTCGGAGTTACTCCATGCCAGTCACCATGCGTGAAATGCTGGAAGCGGGCGTCCATTTCGGACACCAGACCCGCTTCTGGAACCCCAAGATGGCCCCCTTCATCTACGGCCATCGCAACAAGATCCACATCATCAACCTCGAGAAGACGCTTCCGAAGTTCGAGGAGGCGATGAAGTTCGTGCGCCAGCTCGCCGGCAAGCGCGGCACGATCCTGATGGTGGGTACCAAGCGCCAGGCCCGTGAAGTCATCGCCCTGGAAGCCCAGCGCGCCGGCATGCCTTTCGTCGACCAGCGTTGGCTCGGCGGCATGCTGACCAACTTCAAGACGGTCAAGGGCTCGCTGAAGAAGCTGAAGGACATGCAGGCCCAGACCGAGGCCGGCACCGAGTCGATGATCAAGAAGGAAGCCCTGCTGTTCGCCCGCGAGCTGGCCAAGCTCGAGAAGGACATCGGCGGCATCCAGGACATGAACGCGCTGCCTGACGCGCTGTTCGTGATCGACGTCGGCTACCACAAGATCGCCGTCGCCGAAGCCAAGAAGCTCGGCATTCCGGTGATCGGCGTGGTCGACACCAACCACTCGCCCGACGGCATCGACTACGTCATCCCCGGCAACGACGACTCGGCCAAGGCCGTGGCGCTGTATGCCCGCGCGGTGGCCGACGCCGTGACCGAAGGCAAGGCCAATGCGGTGAACGAAGTCGTGCAGGCTGCCTCTGGTGGCGACGAGTTCGTGGAAGTCAGCGAAGACGCCTGATCCGCGGTCTGAAGAGCCTTGAACGAGGGGCTGATTCAGCCCCTTTTTCGCAACCGAGTAGTGGAGATTTGAGAATGGCAGCAATCACTGCAGGCATGGTCGGCGAACTGCGCGCCAAGACCGACGCGCCGATGATGGAGTGCAAGAAGGCGCTGACCGAGGCCGATGGCGACATGGCCCGCGCGGAAGAGATCCTGCGCGTCAAGCTGGGCAGCAAGGCTGGCAAGGCCGCCTCGCGCGTGACGGCCGAAGGCGTCATCGCCGCGGCGGTCGAAGGCACGACCGGCGCCATCATCGAGATCAATTGCGAGACCGACTTCGTCTCGAAGAACGACTCCTTCCTGGCCTTCACCAAGTCCTGCGCCGAACTGGTGGCCAAGCAGAACCCGGCTGACGTGGCCGCGCTGTCGGCGCTGCCGCTGTCGCAAGACGGCTTCGGCCCCACGGTCGAGGACGTGCGCAAGGGCCTGATCGGCAAGATCGGCGAGAACATGTCGATCCGCCGCTTCAAGCGCTACGCCGGCGACCAGAAGCTGGCCAGCTACCTGCACGGCACGCGCATCGGCGTGGTGGTGGAGTACACCGGCGACGAGACCGCTGCCAAGGACGTGGCGATGCACGTGGCGGCGATGAAGCCGCTGGCGCTGTCCACCGCCCAGGTCCCGGCCGAGAAGGTCGAGATGGAGCGCAAGATCGCCGCCGAGAAGGCTGCCGAATCCGGCAAGCCGGCCGACATCGTCGCCAAGATGGTCGAGGGCTCGGTGCAGAAGTACCTGAAGGAAGTCTCGC
>CBIHPZ010000087.1:0-9860 GCA_966211865.1 uncultured Aquabacterium sp. | reverse complement strand
TCGGCCGCGGTTTCGCTCACCGCCAGGCAGATGATGCCGGCCAAGATGAGCGTCCCGCCCGCCAGCTGCGCCGGGCCGATGGCTTCGCCGAACAGCTGGTGCGACACCAGCAGCACCGAGATGATCTCCAGGTGCGAAGCGGCGAAGGCCGGGCCGATGGGCGCGCGCTGCAGCAGGGTCATCCAGGTGAAGAAGGCGCCCGCATAGCCCACCAGCGCGCCGTAGATCCAGGGCTGGCCGAAGACGCGCGCCAGCCACTGCGGCGAGAACTCCAGCGGCAGCGCCTGCATGCCGGCGACCTTGAAGCTCAGCTGCGCCAGGGTGTCGAAGGCCATCAGCACCACGAAGCCGATGAAATAGAAGCGCTTGTTGCTGGACGCCGCCATCAACGCAGCCCCACCACCGCCACGCCCGCCGAGACCAGCAGGATGCCCGCCACCCGCAGCGGCGACAGCCGTTCACCGAACAGCACCCGGCCCGCGACCATGATGGCCACGATGTTGATGGAGCCCAGCAGCACGCCTTCGGACAGCGGCACCAGCGACAGGAAGGCCAGCCACAGCAGGAATTCCGCGCCGTAGCAGGCCACGCCGATCCACAGCCAGGGCTGGCGCGCCATGGCCTGCCAGCGCGCCAGGCCTTCGCCTTGGTTGGCCGCGGGGTGCGCGGCGGCGGCCTTGAAGGCCAGCTGGCCGCCGCTGTCGGTCAGCACGTTCAGCAGCCACAGCACGGCCACCAGCGGGGTCACGCCCTCCGTCATGGGCGTCCTCCGGGCTGCGACAAGGGCTGACCGGTGCTTCCCGGGCGGCGGCGGTCGACCCGCGAATGGACCGCCGTCGACGCCCGCACCGACGGCCGCGCAATTTGAACGTTAGCCGTCGCGGCCAGGGTGCCATCCGCAATGCGTCCGACGAAATCGGCGCAGCGGGCGATCACGGTGCGGCGCTCGCGGTCCACGGTGATCATGTGGTAGCTGTCGTCCAGCAGCACCAGCTCCACCGGGGCCTGCACCACGCCGCGGGCGATGGCCTGGGCATTGCTCACCGAGGCCACGTCGTCGTGGCTGGCGTGGATGGCCAGGCACGGCGCGCGCACCTGGCCCAGGCGCGGCAGCACGCGGGCGGAGAGGCCACGCATCTCCTGGATGGTCCACCACGGGTTGCCCGGCAGCCCGGCCTCGGCGCTGTGGCCGGCCAGCATGCGTTCGACGATGTGGCGGCGCAGCTGCTCGTCCTTGATGCCGTAGGGCGGCTGTTCCATGAACATGCGGTAGCGGCCGATGCCCAGCCGCCGCAGCCACGGGATCAGGAACGCGAAGCGGGTGTAGAACGGGATGGTCCAGCCGTCGTAGCGGAAGATGGTGGACAGCGCGCAGACGCCCGCCACGTCCTCGGGCCGCTCTTCGGCCAGCGCCAGCGCCAGCACCGCGCCCACCGACAGCCCCGCCACCACCAGCCGGTCCACCCGCGGCCGCAGGCGGTCGGCGCCGGCCTGCACGCTGGCCAGCCAGTCCTGCCAGCGGGTGGCCAGCAGGTCGTCCACCGTGCCGCAGTGCCCGGCCAGCTGCACCGCGTAGACGGTGAAGCCTTCCTTGTTGAGCCCGCGGCCCAAGAGGCGCATTTCGTTGGGCGTGCCGGTCATGCCGTGCACCAGCAGCACGCCGGTGCGCGCGCGCTGGCCGTGGCCGGGCAGCAGGAATTCATGGGGCGTGACGCACACGCCGTCCGCGGCGGGTTCCGCTGTGCTTTCAGCGGTGCCTGCAGGAATGTCGGCGGACACGCTCAATGACCCAACTTGGCTTCGGTGCCCTCGGCCACCAGCGCGGCCAGGCGGCCCAGCACCTCGCCGAAATGGTCGTAGGGCGCGAACGGGATGCCGCGTGCGCGGCAGTGGTCCACCAGGCGGTCCTTGGCCAGCACGAAGTCGGCCTTGCCGCTGACGCAGAAATCGGACGCGCCGTCTCCCACGTAAAGAACGCGGCCACGGACGCCGTGCACCAGCGGACGCTGCTCCGCCAGCCGCTCGCACTTGCAGTTGCCGCTGGCCCGCTCGCAGCGTGGGCTGGCGTGCGGCGATTCCAGGCGCCAGGCGCGCGCGCCGTGCTGCACCAGCCGGTTGGCCAGCACCGGCAGCCGCTGCAGGCCGTGGCGCGCCAGCACCTGCACGATGGCCTGCTCGATGCCGTCGCTCACCACCTGCACCGGCACGCCCAGCGCCCGCGCGCCGTCGACGAAGGCCGCGAAATGCGGGTCGATGGCGATGGCGCCGAGGTGCTGGTTGAACTCGTCGGCGGCCATGTCCAGCAGCGCCACCTGGCCCTTCATGCACTCGCGCGAGCCGATCTCGCCGCGTTCCCAGCGCGCTTCCAGATCGCGCCAGCCGGGGCGGCCGAAACGCTCCAGCAGCGTGTCGGTCACGTCCTGCGTGCTGATGGTGCCGTCGAAGTCGCACAGCACCGTCCAGCCCGGCGCGGCACCGGTCCGCGAGTCCACCCACACGACCTGTTCATTCATGGAACGTCACCCTCACCAGTTGGCCGGCGCGCAGTGCCCCGGCGGATTCCAGTTCGATCCAGCACTCCAGCACCCGCTGGCTGGCGCGGGCTTGCGGCTCGTCGTCCAGCCGGCTCGGGCCGTACATGGCGCCCACGCGCGCCACCTTGCCGGCCACGCCCGGCACGCCGGGCTGCGCCGGACCGTCGGGCACGATGCTGGCGCGCATGCCGGCGCGGATGGACGGCACGAAGGACTCGTTGACCTCCGCCCGCACCCGCAGCGGCAGCGCCGGCAGCAGTTGCAGCAGCGGCCGGCCGGCGGCCACGCGGGCACCGGTCTGCACCGCGGCCACCTGCACCAGGGCGTCGGCCGGGGCCACGACGCGGCGGCGTTCCAGCTGCGCCTGCGCCGCGGCCAGCCTGGCCTGCGCCACCTGCACTTCCGCGGCGCCCACGGCCTCGGCGGCCTCGGCCTCGCGCACCGCCTGCCGCGCTTCGTCGGACCGCACCGGGTCGGCGGCGCCGGCGCGTTCGGCCTGGTCCAGGCGCGCCACCAGCTGCCGGGCCGGGGCGATGCGCTGTTCCAGCTGCCGGTGCCGCGAGCGGGCCAGCGCCAGTTCGGCGGCGGCGATGGCGGCGTCCTGCTCCAGCGCCGGGTTGGCGATCTGAACCAGCAGCTGGCCCTTGCGCACCGTGTCGCCTTCGGCCGCCGGCAGCGCGGCCACCGTGCCCTCCAGCGGCGACAGCACCTCCAGCAGCCCGCCCGGCACTTCCACCTTGCCGCGCGCCACGGCCACCGGGCCGGCGCGGGGCGGCCCGTCCGGCGGCGTGCCTTGGGCCTGTGCGCGGGAGATGGGCGACGGGCCGGCCGCCGATGGGGTTCCGTCGCCGCAGGCGCACAGCGCCAGCGCGCCCAGCAGGGCGAACGAGGCCGCCAGGCCGCGCAAGCCTTGAAGGCTTGGCGAGCCCGGCGAACTGGGGACGCCGGGCGAGCGAGGCGGTCTTGGAGCGGACAGCCGGCATCCGGCAGGATGGACCTTCATGAGGGCACGGGTTCAGGGTGGGTGGAGCCCGGCGCCGGGCGCCAGTCCCCATGGATGCGGCCGTCTTCCATGCTCAGGACGCGGTCGGCGTCGCGGACCAGGCGCGGGTCGTGGCTGACGCACAGCACGGTGGTGCCGTGGGTGCGGGCAATGCGGTGCAGCAGCGCCACCACGCGGCGGCCGTTCTCGGCGTCCAGCGCACTGGTGGGCTCGTCGGCGAACAAGAGCTGCGGCGCCTTGGCGATGGCGCGGGCGATGGCCACGCGCTGGCGCTCGCCACCGGACAGTTCGGCCTGCCGGCGCTGCACCTGGTCGGCCAGGCCCACCTCGTCCAGCGCGGCCAGGGCGCGGCGCTTGGCTTCCGCGTCGGACAGGCCCATGTAGCCCAGCGGCAGCGCCACCTGTTCCCAGGCCTTCAGCGCCGGGAACAGGTTGAAGCCCTGGAACACGAAGCCGGTGTGGCGCAGGCGGAAGTCCTGCAGCGCGCGGGCGCCCAGGCCGGTGAGGCGCTCGCCCAGCGCATGCACCTCGCCCGCGTCGGGCACCTCCAGCGCCGACAGCAGGGCCAGCAGGGTGCTCTTGCCGCAGCCGGAGGGGCCGGACACCAGCGTCAGCTGGCCCGGGTGGATGTCCAGCGACAGTTCGCGCAGCACGTGGTAGCGCACGGCGCCGTTGGGGAAGGACTTGCACAGGCCGCGGGCCTGCAGCGTGGGGGTGCCGGTGGGCGTGGAGGGCGTGGAGGATGTGGTCGGGGCCATGCTCACCTCAGCAGCATGGCCGGGTTGGCCAGGAACAGGCCGCGCAGCGCCACCAGGCCCGACAGCAGCGCCAGCGCCGCCACCAGCCCGGCGCAGCCCAGCGCGGCTTCCAGCGTCATGGCCACCGGCACGCCGTAGCCCGCGGCCAGCCAGATCAAGCCGCTGCTGGCCACCAGCGCCAGCAGCAGGCCCAGCCCGCCGATCCAGCAGGCCTGCTGCACCACCACCCGGCCCAGCGAACGCATGCTGACACCCAGCGCATGCAGGGTGGCGTATTCGCGGGCCGACGCGGCCACCACCGACGTGAGCGACTGGCTGGTGATGACCACGCCCACCAGGCAGACGATGGCGGCCATGAACAGCACCGCGGCGCCGGCGCCGGTGTCCAGCATCCAGTACAGCTGCGAGCGGCGGGCGAACTGCGGCGCGGTCCAGGCCTCGAAGGCGCCGAAGGTGCCGGGACCGCCCAGGCGCTGCTGCACCTGGGCCGCGTCGCTGCCGCGCGCCAGGGCGGCGACGAAGTAGGTCGAGCCTTCGTTGCGGCCTGGCGCGCCCAGCGCGCGCGCGGTTTCCAGCGAAGCCAGCACGTTGACGCCGCCCAGCGCCCGCAGGCCGTCGATGGCCGCCAGCACCTGCACGCGCTGGCCGTTGATCCAGGCCCACTCGCCGGGCTGGGCGCCGAGCTGGCGCAGGTCGGACCGGTCGACCACCACGCTGCCCGGCTGCGCCAGCGCCGCGCGCAGGGCCGGGCCCATCACGCGCGAGAACATCATCGACCCCGGCGCCGATTGCACGCCCGAGACGAACACCGGCACCCCGCCGCCGGAACGGCGCGCATCCTGCCAGTCGGCCTCCAGCCACAGGTAGGGCTCGACCTCGGTGATCGCCGGCTCCATGCGCAGGCGCATTTCCACGTCGGCACTGACCGCGCGGCCGAAGTTGACGCTCTGCGTGCCCGGGTAGCCCACCCACAGGTCGGCGCTGGACGCGGTGACCGACACCGCCGCGCTGCCGAAGATGCCCAGCACCAGCGCCACCTGCACCGCCAGCAGCAGGCCGCTGAAGCACAGCGCCAGCGCCGCCGGCATGAAGCGGCGCCAGTCGTGCACCAGCATGCGCCGGGCGAGCGGGATCATGGCGTTGCCTCCGCAGGGCTGCCCGCCTTTGCGTCCGCTTCGATGCCGGCCGGCAGCGGCGCGCCGCCCACCGCGCGGTACAGCTGGACCACCGCCAGCGCGATGCCGGCATCGGCCGTGGTCAGCTCGCCCTCGGCCTGCAGCCGCAAGCGCAGCAGTTCCAGCTGCTCGGCGTCGCCGGACAGCCCCGCGGCCTGGCGCGCTGCCTGGTGCGTGGCTTGCGCGGCCTGCGCCTCGGCCGCTCGGGCCAGCAGCGCGCGGCGCTGGCGGCGGGCCTGCAGCGATTCCAGCGCGGCCTCCACCTCGCCCACCGCCTGCAGCACCACCTTGCGGTGCGCCAGCAGCGCCTCCACCGTGTGCTCCTGCGCGGCGTCGGCGCGGGCGCGCCGGCGGTCCCAGTCGAACAGCGGCACGTCGATGCTCGGCGCCAGGCTGAACACGGCATGCGTGGGAAAGCTGCCGTGCTGCGTCAGGTTCCACGACTTGAGCACGCCCGCGCCCAGCAGGATGCGCGGGTACAGCTCGGACCGGCTGACGCCGGCTTCACCGGCGGCCAGCCACACGCTGGCCTCGGCCTCGCGCACGTCGGGCCGGTTGCGCAGCACGGCGGCCGGCAGTTCCTGCAGCGAACGCGGCGCCACCGCGGGCAGGCTGCCCGGCTGCAGCCAGGCCGCGTCGGGCCGGGACTGGCCCAGCAGCAGGGCCAGGCCCTGCGCGAATTCAAGGGCCTGGGCCCGCTGTGCCGCCGCGGCCGCCTGCGCCTGGGCCTGGCGCTGGCGCGCCTGCGCCACGTCCAGCGGGCCGGCCAGGCGCGCCTGCAGCCGGGCCTCGGCCTTGGCCGCGGCGCGCTGCTCGAGGTCCGCCAGGCGCGCGCCCAGTTGCGCCTGCTGCTGCGCGGCGCGCATCTCCAGGTAGTGGCGCACCGTCTCGGCCACCACCATCACCCGCACGCCCTGCCCGGCCCAGGCGGCCTTGGCGCGCTGCGCGCCAGCGGCCTGGCGGCTGCCGTCGGCCAGGCCGAAGAAGCCGGGCTCCCAGGCCACGTCCACGCTGGCGTGCAGGAAGGAATCGGTGGCGCGGGCGTCGTGCATGGGGTGCACGCCGGCCGTGATGGCGGGGCGGAAGCGCGCCGGCTCGGCCTCGGCCAGCAGGCGCGCCTGGCGCACCCGGCTGGCGGCCACCAGCAGGTCGGGGTTGGCGGCCAGCGCGCGGTCCACCAGGCCGTCCAGCACCGGGTCGCCCCAGGCCTTCCACCAGCCGCGCAGGTCGGCCGGCGGCGCGTCCTGGTCGGTCGCGGCTGACCAGCTGGGCGGCACCGCCGCCGGCGCCGGCGCCTGCATCTGCGGAATGGCACAGCCCCCCGCCAGCGCGAGCGCGGCCAGCAGCAGCAGCCGGGGGAGCGGTGTCGTGGGGGGATTCGAAGCAGGCATCAGGCACATGCCGGGACATGCCGGGGACGGGCCGGAACACGCCGGGGCACGTCGCAGGGCAGCGCGGACGGCGCATTCCAGCCGACCGACCTTGCCGTGCGGTGCAGCCGATGTGGAGATCGCGTGGACGTGCCGGCCGCCACGCGGCGGGCACCGCGCACGGGCCCGGCCCGCACCGGACGCGGCCCGGCGCAGCCGCCGATAATCGCGGGCTCCATGTCCGTGCCCGCCGCCGCCGCTTCCGCCCCCGCTGCCGCTTCGCTGGTCCTCGTGGTCGAGGACGAAGCCGGCATCGCCGACATCCTGGTCGCCTACCTGCTGCGCGACGGCCTGCGGGCCGAAGTGGCGCGCAGCGGCGAAGAGGCGCTGGAGATGTTCCGCCGCCTGCGGCCGGACCTGGTGCTGCTGGACATCCGCCTGCCCGGCATGGACGGGCTGGACGTGCTGCGGGTGCTGCGCGCCGAAGGCACGGTGCCGGTGCTGATGGTGACCGCCCACGCCGAGGACGTGGACAAGCTGCTGGCGCTGCGCATGGGCGCGGACGACTACATCGTCAAGCCCTTCAGCCCGCCCGAGGTCGTGGCCCGCGTGCGTGCGGTGCTGCGCCGCACCGGCGTGCGCCCGGCGGCCCCGCCCGCCGTGCTGCGCGTGGGCCGGCTGGAGATCGACCACGAGGCCCACCGCGTGCGCGTGGCCGGCAACCCGCCGCAGGACCTGGCGCTGACGCTGACCGAATTCCGCCTGCTGGCCTGCCTGGCGGCGCAGCCGCAGCGCTGCTTCTCGCGGGCGCAGCTGGTGGACGCCGCGCTGCCCGAGAGCGAGGCATTGGAGCGGGTCATCGATTCACACCTGTCCAAGCTTCGGCGAAAGCTGGAACAGGTCGGCCTGCCCGAGCTGATCGAGACCGTGCGCGGCGTCGGCTACCGCCTATGGCCCGGCTCCTAGACCGCATCTGGGTGCGCTTCGGCCTGGCCATCGCCAGCGCCGTGCTGGTGACCATCGGCCTGCTGTCGGCGGGGCTGCTGCTGCTGTCGCGCGCGCAGTACCAGGAGTTCTACCGCGGCCTGCCGGTGCAGGTGCAGCGTGAACTGGACCGCCAGCGCGCGGTGGACCCCGACCCGCAGGACAACCCGCGCATCGCCGACATCTACGGCCAGTACTGGCGCGGCGACCCGCTGTACGGCGAGCGCGTCTCGCTGCTGATCGGCCTGGTCATCTGCCTGCCGGTGGGCATGCTGGTGGGGCTGTGGATGTCGCGCGCGGTGACACAGCCGCTGGCCTCGCTGGCCGAAGCCGCCAACCGCATCGCGCTGGGCGACCTGAGCGTGCGCGCCCAGGTGACGCGCGAGCGCGGCGAACTGGCCGACATGCTGCGCGACTTCAACCGCATGACCGACGCGCTGCAGGCGCTGGAGCAGGAACGCCGGCACACGGCGGCGGCGCTGTCGCACGAGCTGCGCACGCCCCTGACCGTGCTGACCGCACGCCTGCACGCGCTGCGCGACGGCCTCATCGCGCCCGACCAGGCGGAGATGACGCGGCTGCTGGGCGAGGTGGGCCACCTGTCGCGCCTGGTCGAGGACATGCACCTGCTGACGTTGGCCGAAGCCGGACGCCTGTCGCTGCAGCCCACCGGCTTCGACCTGCGCGAACTCGCCGCCGAGGTGCTGCGCGTGTTCGATGACGGCACCCGCGCCGCCGGGCCGGCGCTGCGGCTGGAGGCCGGCGCGCCGGTGCCGGTGCATGCCGACTGGGACCGCACGCGGCAGGTGCTGTCGAACCTGCTGGACAACGCGCTGCGCCACGCGACCGGCGCCACGGTGGTGACGGTGCGCGTCTCCGCCGAGCCCGGCTTCGGCACGCTCACCGTGTCCGACGACGGACCGGGCCTGCCGGCCAGCGTGCGCCTGGGCGCCTTCGGCCGCTTCCACAGCAGCGGCGCCACCGGCGGTTCGGGCCTGGGCCTGTCGATCGTGCAGGCGCTGGTGACGAGCCAGGGCGGCCGCGTGGAACTGGCGCCGGGCCCCACCGGCACCACGCTGGTCGTGCGCCTGCCCGACGCTCCGCGGGGTTGAGCGGCCCCCGGACCAGGCGCCGGCGGCTTCGGATGGCCGCGTCATTTGCAAGTTTTCATCCGGCCCCTCACCTCGCCACCGCCCCGCTGGCCAGCCGCTGGCTTCACAGCCGGCCGGTCACCCGCCGCAGCGCGCCAGGAACGGCAGGATGATCTGCGCCGCCGCGGCGGGCTGCGTCTGCAGCAGGAAATGCGGCCCGTCGATCACGGCGACCTCGGTGTCGGGCCGCGCCCGCAGCACGTCGGCGAGGCAGCGCGGCGGGACCACGCGGTCCTGCCGCGCTTGCAGGTACAGCACCGGGCAGCGCACCGCGGCCAGGCTGGCGCGGGCGTCGGCTTGCTGGGTGGCCGCGGCCCTGGACCGCATCACCGCGGGGCTGACTTGCCGCAAGGCCGCGGCCAGCGCCGTTCGCAACGCCGGCGTGGCATGGCGGCCCATCAAGGCCAGCGCCAGCGGGCGCAGGAAGACGCCGGGGGGCGGCAGCAGGGGCAGCAGCGGGCCCAGCACGCGCAGCGACGGGTGCGGGTTGGTGACGAAGGAACACGCCAGCACCAGCGCGAACGGCTTGGACCGTGCCGCCACGGCCGCGGCGATGGGCCCTGAGAAGGACTCGCCCAGCAATGCGAAAGGCCGATCGCGTGGCAGTTGTTCGAGCACCCGTTCCGCCAGTTCCGCATGGCCCAGCCGCTGGTCGCGTGGATAGGACACCACCTGCGTGCCGACGGCCTCGGACAGCAGCGGCAGGATGGGCCCGAACAGGTCTCCGGTGCCGTCCATGCCGGGCAGCAGCACCAGCGTCGTCATCGGATCAGCCCGGCACGCGCTTGGTCCACCGCACCTTCATGCCTTGCGGGCTTCGATTCGGACGAATCAGTCCAGGAAAGTCCAGGTGTCCGCGCCGTCGAAATGCCGCACGGTCACCGA
>CBIHPZ010000086.1:0-9944 GCA_966211865.1 uncultured Aquabacterium sp. | reverse complement strand
TGGCCTACACCAACGCCAAGGGCGAAGCCGCCACGCTGAACGTGGAGCGCCTGATTGTCTCGATCGGCCGCGTGCCGAACACGGTTGGCCTGAACCCCGAGGCGGTGGGTCTGAAGCTGGACGAGCGCGGCGCCATCGTCGTCGACGGCGACTGCAAGACCAACCTGCCGAATGTGTGGGCGGTGGGCGACGTCGTGCGCGGCCCGATGCTGGCGCACAAGGCCGAGGAAGAGGGCGTGGCCGTGGCCGAGCGCATTGCGGGTCAGCACGGGCACGTCAACTTCAACACCGTGCCGTGGGTGATCTACACCTCGCCGGAAATCGCCTGGGTCGGCCAGACCGAACAGCAGCTGAAGGCCGAGGGCCGCGCCTACAAGGCCGGCAGCTTCCCGTTCATGGCCAATGGCCGAGCGCGCGCGCTGGGCGACACCACGGGCTTCGTCAAGTTCATCGCCGATGCGAAGACGGACGAGATCCTGGGTGTGCACATCGTCGGCCCCTTCGCGTCCGAGCTGATCTCGGAAGCGGTGGTGGCGATGGAGTTCAAGGCCTCGGCCGAGGACATCGCCCGCATCTGCCACGCGCACCCGTCCCTGAGCGAAGCGACGAAGGAAGCCGCGCTGGCGGTCGACAAGCGCACGCTGAACTTCTGAGGATGGCGCCCCCCAGTTCGCTTCGTTCGCGGCCCTGCCCGGGGGTGCCAGCGCCCTCCCGGCGGCCGCGCTGGCGTTGAGCCGCAACGCCATGGGAGTCCGCCAGCTCTTCCAGGCCACGCTCGCCGAACGCGGCTACACGGCCGACCCGGCACAGCAGCGCGCCATCGACGCGCTGGAGCGCTGCGAGAACGAGTGGGCGGACTACAAGGCGCGCCGCAGCAACGTCATCGCGAAGATGCTGGTGCGGCCGCCCATCCCGCGCGGTGTGTACATGCACGGCGGCGTCGGGCGCGGCAAGAGCTTCCTGATGGACTGCTTCTTCCAGTCCGTGCCGCTCACGCGCAAGACCCGCCTGCACTTCCACGAGTTCATGCGCGAGGTGCACCGCGAGCTGCAGGAGCTCAAGGGGCAGCAGAACCCGCTGGATGAACTGGGCAAGCGCATCGCGCGGCGCTTCCGGCTCATCTGCTTCGACGAGTTCCACGTGGCCGACGTGACGGACGCGATGATCCTGCACCGGCTGCTGGACGCGCTGTTCGCGAACCGCGTGTCCATCGTCACGACGTCCAATTTCCACCCGGACGACCTGTATCCCAACGGCCTGCACCGCGACCGCATCCTCCCGGCCATTGCGCTCCTGAAGCAGAAGCTCGAGGTGATCAACGTCGACAACGGCACCGACTACCGGCGCCGGACGCTGGAGCATGTGAAGCTGTACCACTCCCCGTTGGGCGAGGCAGCCGAGGCCGCGCTGAAGCAGGCCTTCGACGAGCTGGCCGAGGCCCGCGACGAAAGTCCGCTGTTGCACATCGAGCACCGGGAGCTGCGCGCACTGCGCCGCGCCGGCGGTGTGGTGTGGTTCGACTTCGCCACGCTGTGCGGCGGACCCCGTTCGCAGAACGACTACCTGGAGCTGGCGCAGCAGTTCCACACGCTCATCCTGTCCAACGTGCCGCAGATGCCGCCGCGCCTGGCCAGCGAGGCTCGCCGCTTCACCTTGCTGGTGGATGTGCTGTACGACCGGAGGGTCAAGCTGATCATGTCGGCTGCCGTGCCGGCCGAGGAGTTGTACACCGAGGGGCCGCTCGCGCACGAGTTCCCGCGCACGGTGTCGCGGCTCCAGGAAATGCAATCGGCGGAGTACCTGGCGCTCGAGCGGCGCGAGGTCGATACCCGCATCGCCTGAGGACGCTCTTGGTGAATCGCATGCAGTACTGCGCCGGCGCGCTGGCGATCTTGGCCGCCACCGCCAGCTGGGGCCAGGCGTCCGCACCGGCGCCCAGCGCCAGCCAGGAACGCCACCGCATTGCCGCCGAAAGGCAGCAGGCCGAGCAGCGCTTCGAGGCGACGCGCCGCGAATGCGAGACCCGCTTTGCCGTCAGCAGCTGCGTGGAGCAGGCGCGCAGCGAACGCCGGCGCACGCTGGAGCAGCTGTCTGCCCGCCAAGCGGCGCTGGACGACGCACAACGCCGCCAACGGGCGGCCGAGCGCATGCAGGCGATCAGCGAAAAGGCGCGTCAGGCGGATGAACGCGCTGCGGCCCCGGCTGCATCGGCCGTCGTGCGAGCACGCCGCGCGCCGCCAGCACCACGCGCACCCGCCTCAGCGGCGGGGCTGGAACCTCATCCGCAAGTGACGCCGCAGGAAGCGGCCCAGCGCCGCGGCGCGCGCGAACAGCGCGAGCAGGAAGCGCAGCAGCACCGGGATGCCGTCCTGCGCCGCAACGCCGAGCGTGATGCGCGCAAGGCCCCTTCGGCTTCCTTGCCGGTGCCTGCAGCATCCGCTGCCAGCCGCTGAACCTCGTCGATTGCCGCGGGCCGCGGCACGGCCGCACCTCAGGCCATCAGGTGATGGGCTCGATGCGGACGAGCGCCAGCGACAGGTTGTCGCCACCGCCCCGCGCGCGCTGCCGCGCCTTGGTCACCAGCATTTCGCTCGCTTCCCGCGGCGGCAGGCCATGCACGATGGCGCCCAGTTCGCGCGGCGTGAAGTAGTGCCACAGCCCGTCGCTGCAGGCCAGCATGGTGTCTCCCACCTGCAGCGCATCGATGTGGCTGACGGTCACCGGCGGGTCCGCCTGGGTGCCGAGGCAGCCCGTGAGCAGGTTGGCCTGCGGGTGGGCGTTGGCCTGCTCCTCCGTCAGCTTGCCTTCGTCGATCAGGCGCTGGACGTAGGAGTGGTCGGTGGTGCGGCTGACCATCTCAGCGCCGCGGAAGTGGTAGACGCGCGAATCACCCGCGTGCGCCACCGTGCAGTCCAGCGCCGGGCCCAGCAGGAAGGCGGCGATCGTGCTGTGCGGCTCTTCCTCCGCCGTGATCGCGGTCAGCTTGATCATCAGGTGCGACTCCATCACCAGCTGCTTCAGCAGCTCGCCGGGGTCGTCCTTGCTCGGCACGTAGCGTTCGAAGATCTGGCGCGCCGTCAGCACCACCTGGTCGGAGGCCTTGCGCCCGCCGCTCTTGCCGCCCATGCCGTCGGCCAGCACCGCCATCAGGCAGCCCGGCACCCGCAGGTGCGACAGGATCTCGACCTGGTCCTGCTGGTACGCGCGGTCGCCGCGGTGCAAGGCCGTCGATGCGGTGAGCCGGTGGGCCTGGGGGGTGCTTGCGCTCGCGCTCATGGGGGAGAAATCCTTGGTCAGGCCCCGGCTGCTTCAGGGGCTGGCCGGGCGCGCAGCGGGCCCAGGCGACCCGCTGTCCGCGTGGGCGCTGACTATAAACTCAAGCGAACATGTTCCGCCCCCAGCATTCCTCGTTCGCGGACCCCGCGTGCCGCGCCACGCCCTTGCCCTTGCCGGGTGGCACGTGATGGCCGCTGACTCCCCGGCCGACGACAACCTGCATTCGCCGCAGCGCCGCCTCATCGAGCTGCGCATCGAGCATGCGGACCTGGACAACCTGATCGACCGCGCGGCCGAGCAGCTGCCGCTGGATGAGTTGTCGCTGCGCCGGCTGAAGAAGCGGCGGTTGCTGCTGCGCGACCAGATCGCGCGCCTGGAAACCGAGCTCGATCCGCCGGAGCCGGCGTGAGCGGGATGGCGTCCGACATCGATCGCCCGGCAGCGGCGGGCGAGCCTTGCGCACCGTCGGTGGCTTCCGCGCTGGCCGAAGCCACGCAGGCCGCCCTGACCCGAGGCGGTGCCTTGTCGCAGGCCGACCCCGGCTTTGTCGAGCGGGCCATGCAGCAACGGCTGGCGCGCGCCGCGGCCGACGCCATCGAGGACCGTGCCACGCTCGTGGCCGAGGCCGGCACCGGTGTCGGCAAGACCTTTGCGTACCTGGTGCCGCTGCTGCTGTCGGAGCGGAGGGCGCTGGTGAGCACGGCCACCAAGAGCCTGCAGGACCAGCTGTTCCTGCGCGATCTGCCGCGGCTGCGCGACGCCTTGCGGGTGCCCGTGCGCATCGCGCTGCTGAAAGGCCGCGGCAGCTACCTGTGCCTGCACCGCCTGGCGCAGGCGCGCAGCACCGCCACCTTGCCGGATCGCTTCGCGGTGCGCGCGCTCGCCCGCATCGAGACCTGGGCCACCGGCACGCAAAGCGGCGACCTGGCCGAGATCGATGGCCTCGACGAACGTTCGCCGGTCATCCCCATCGTGACGTCCACGCGCGACAACTGCCTGGGCAGCGACTGTCCCGAGTTCGCGCGCTGCCACGTCGTGAAGGCGCGGCGCGAGGCGATGGCGGCCGACCTGGTGGTCGTCAACCACCACCTGTTCTTCGCCGACGTGTCGCTGCGCGACAGCGGCGTGGCCGAGCTGCTGCCGACGGTCGATGCGATCGTGTTCGACGAGGCGCACCAACTGGTCGAGACCGGCCTGCAGTTCCTCGGCACCACGCTCGCCACCGGCCAGGCCATCGACCTGGCGCGCGACCTCGTGGCAGCGGGCCTGAGCCATGCGCGCGGGCAGGAGCCGTGGCAGGAACTGGGCGGCGCCATCGAGCGCGCCGCGCGCGACCTGCGGCTGGCGTGCGCAGGGCCGCTGCGCGACGTGCGCGGCGTCCTCAAGCTGCGCTGGAACGAGCGCGCTGCGCAGCCCGGCTTCGCCCCGGCGCTGCAGGGACTGGCCGCCGCGGCGCAAGCGGCTTCGGAAGCGGCCGTGCGCGTGGAGGCCACGTCGCCCGACTTCACGCGCCTGGTGGCGCGCACACGGGCCTTGCAGGTGCTGGCGCAAGGTTTCGTCGATAACGCCGCCGACGACCGGGTGCGCTGGATCGACCTCGGCCCGCGCGACGCGCGGCTGATCGAATCGCCCCTGCACATCCGCGACCTCTTCACCGAGCAGCGCGAGTCGGGCGCACGGGCGTGGATCTTCACCTCTGCCACGCTGGGCACCGACGATGAGCTGGCCTGGTTCTGCGAGGCCGCGGCGCTGGAGGACGCGCGCAAGCTGCGCGTGGGCAGCCCGTTCGACTACGCGGCGCATGCGCGCACCTGGGTGCCGCCGCGTTTCCCAAAGCCCAACGAGCCCGGCCATCCGGAGGCCGTGGGCGCACTGGCCGCGCGGCTGGCGGGCCGCCTGGGCGGGCGCAGCTTCGTGCTGACGACGACGCTGCGCGTGCTGCCGCTGATCGCCCAGGCGCTGGAAGAGCGCAGCGAAGCCGAGGGCCTGGGCCTCAAAGTGCTCGTCCAGGGCAGCCATCCGAAGCGCACGCTGCTGCAGCGCTTCCTGGACACCCCCCGAAGCGTGCTGGTGGGCTCGCAGAGCTTCTGGGAAGGCATCGACGTGCCGGGCGACGCGCTGCAGTGCGTCATCATCGACAAGCTGCCGTTCCCGCCGCCCAACGACCCGCTGGTGCAGGCGCGTACGCGCGAGCTGGAGCGGCAGGGGCGCTCGGCCTTCGACGAGTACTTTCTCTCCGAGGCCGCGATCTCGCTGAAGCAGGGCGCCGGGCGCCTGATCCGCAGCGAGACCGACCGCGGCCTGCTGGTGATCACCGATCCGCGGCTGCGCCAGATGCCCTACGGGCGCAAGCTGCGCCAGGCGCTGCCGCCGATGGGCGCGCTGGACACCGAGGCCGACGCGCTGGCCTGGCTCGACGAGCTGGCCGCGTCACACGAGAGTTAGTTCGCGCGCTCAGCAAGCGGGGAGCCGCGTCACCAGAACTTCCACCAGGGCTTCTGGGCGCGCTCGCCGCCTTCCACGAAGCGGCTCTTCGGGAAGTTCTTCTTCAGCACCCGGTCGGCGTCGTCGCGCAGTTCCGGCAGGCCCAGCTTGTCGTAACTGGCCACCATGATGTAGAGCGCTTCTTCGCTCGCCGGGGCCTGCGGGTAGTCGCGTACCGCCTGCTGGGCGCGGTTGGCGGCGGCCACGTAGGCCGTGCGGCGGAAGTAGTAGCGGGCCACGTGGACCTCGTGCTCCGCCAGCGCGTTCACGATGTAGTCCATGCGCTGCCGCGCGTCTGCGCTGTACTTCGAGGCCGGGAACTGTTCCACCAGCTGCTTGAAGGCCTGGTACGCATCGCGCGAGGCCTGCTGGTCGCGTTCCGCCAGGTTCTGGCCCGCCAGGTTGCCGAACAGGCCCAGGTTGTCGTTGAAGTTGATCAGGCCCTTCAGGTACAGCGCGTAGTCGAACGCGGGGCTGGAGGGGTGCAGCTTGATGAAGCGGTCGACCGTGGCGGTGGCCTGCACGCGCTCGCCCATGCGCCATTGCGAGTAGGCCATGTCCAGCAGCGCCTGCTGTGCCAGCAAGGTGCCGGCGGCGCGGCCTTCGATGCGCTCCAGCGTCTTGATCGCGCGTTCGTAGCTGCCGGCGGACATGTCGTCGCGGGCCTCTGCATACAATTTGTCGACCGCTTCGCGGCTGTCGTCGCGCTTGGGGTCCGAACTGCAGGCGGTCAGCACGGCCAACAGCGACGAGACCAGCAACGGGGCAAGCAGCGCCCGCGGGCGCCAGGGCTTCATAAGGCTCATCGATCGATTCCGCCGGCGCGCGAAGCGCGGGCGACTTCCCGCTACGGGTGGAAAGCGCAAGATTCTAATGTCCCCTTCCCAAGCGTCCGCAGAGGGCGAACCGGCCCCGGACACCGGCGCTGAAGCCGCGGAAGCAGCCGAACCCGACGAGTCGGCCCACGAATGGCGCGAAGGGATCGTCGACGCCGACGGTCATGGCGAGCGGCTCGACAAGCTGCTGGTGCGACTGGCGCCCGAGTTCTCGCGCAGCCACCTGCAAGGCCTGGTGGCCGATGGCCACGTGCGCGTTGACGGCCAGCCCGTCACCGTGCCGGCGCGCAAGCTGCGCGCGGGCCAGCACCTGCGGGTGGAACTGGTGCCCACGGCGCAAAGCCTGGCCTTCCGGCCCGAAGCCATGGCGCTGGCCATCGTGCACGAGGACGAGCACCTGCTGGTGGTCGACAAGCCGGCGGGGCTGGTGGTGCATCCGGCGGCGGGCAACTGGTCCGGCACGCTGTTGAACGGACTCCTGGCCCATCACGCCGAGGCTGCGCGGCTGCCGCGCGCGGGCATCGTGCACCGGCTCGACAAGGACACCACCGGGCTGATGGTGGTGGCCAAGACCCTGCCGGCGATGACCGCGCTGGTGCGCAGCATCGCCGCGCGCGAGGTGCGCCGCGAGTACCTGGCACTCGCGCACGGGGAAGCGCCGTGGCCGCGCCTGTCCATCGAGGCGCCGATCGGCCGCGATCCGGTCTCGCGCGTGCGCATGGCCGTCGTGGCGGGCGGCAAGGCGGCGCGCACCGACGTCGAACGCGTGGCCGTTCGTGACGGCATCTCTGCACTGCGCTGCAAGCTGCACACCGGCCGCACCCATCAGATCCGCGTGCACCTGGCTCACCAGGACCTGCCGCTGGTGGGTGATGCGGTGTACGGCGGGCGGCCGCTGCTCGGCATGCAGCGACAGGCACTGCACGCGGCGGAACTGGCCTTCGCGCATCCCGCCGGCGGGCATGCGATGGCCTTCCAGGCGCCGCTGCCAAAGGACTTGGCGCAGGCGTGGCAACAGATCGTCGCGTGCTGACGCGTCAGCCATTCATGGGGCTACAATCGCGCCCAACGTGCCGGCTCAACACGGCCACTGCGTGAAGCAGCAGCCCTCCGAGCCCAGCCGCCCGACAAGCGCCCCGATGGCGCCGGGCCACCGGGGCCTGCAGCCAGGCTGCCGCCCCCACAGCGAATCAGCGAACCGTTATCAGCAGTCGTGAGCCGCCCGCCCAGGCGAGCCACCCGATCGACCCGCCACTTGCCATGGAGCCTGCCGCGCGCACCGCGCCGGCATCGATGAACAGAGGTTCATGAACACCCTGGAGGCCAAACGCGTCCTCGAGACGGCGTTGATCTGCGCGCAGCAGCCGCTGCCTTTGCGCGACATGCGCAGCCTGTTCGACGATCAGGTGGGCAGCGACACCATCCGCACCCTGCTCGACGAGCTGGTGCGCGATTGGGAGGAGCGCGGCGTCGAATTGGTGGCCCTGTCCACCGGCTGGCGCTTCCAGAGCCGGCCCGAGATGCGCGTGTACCTGGACCGGCTGCATCCCGAGAAGCCGCCGCGTTATTCGCGGGCGACGATGGAGACGCTGGCCATCATCGCGTACCGCCAGCCCGTGACGCGTGGCGACATCGAAGACATCCGCGGCGTGACGGTCAGCAGCCAGATCGTCAAGCAGCTGGAAGACCGCGGCTGGATCGAAGCCATCGGCTACCGCGAGGCCCCGGGCCGGCCGGCGCTGTACGCCACCACCCGGCAGTTCCTCGATGACCTGGGCCTGGCCAGCCTCGACCAGTTGCCTTCGCTCGACGGTGCGCCGTCTGCGGATGCGCTGCAGGCCGCGGGCGCCGAACAGCCGATGCTGCTGCCCGAGCTCGCAACCGGCCAGCCGCCGCTGCCGCTGGAGGAAGAGGCGGCCACCGGGCCCGCTGAATCCATTGCCGACGCGCGGACGGAGGGCGTGCCTGATGCGGTGCCCGAACCAGTGGCCAACGCTGCGACCGCTGACGAAATCATTCCCCCTGCCGACGCCGGCACGCCCGACAACCCATCCGATCCCGCGCCCGAAGCGGCCGCCACGCTGGCGCCCGACGAGGACGCCGATTCCCTCGGCCCAGCCGCCGACAACGACCCTGGCTCTGCACAGCACGCATGAACCCGCAAGACAACGATCAGCCGCCGCTCGCGGACAACGGCACCGTGCCCGCCACTGAAGCTGCGCCCAAGCCGCGCAAGCGACGTGTGTCCACGAAGGCGGTGGCAGCGGATGCGGCCGTGCCCGCCGAAGCGGCGCCGGCACCGGCCCCTGAAGTGCCTGCCGAAGCGGAAACAGCTCCCGCGAAGCCCAAGCGCACGCGCCGTAAGGCGGTGGCGGCTGAGGAGGCTGTCGCGGCGGACGCGCAGTTGGCCCTGCCGATGGAGGCCGCGCCGCCCATGCCGGTGACGCCGGTTGCCAGCGAGCCGTCACCCGTGCCAGCCGCACCCGTCGACGCTGCGCCTGTGGCGTCGTTGCCGCGGGCGAGCGAGCCGGCCGCTCCGGCTGCTTCCGTGGCCCCCGAAGCGGCCGCCGAGGGGGAGGGTGCAATGCAAGCCGAAGCCGCCGGCGAGGGTGCGGAAGCCGGCTCCGGCGAAGACGGACCCCGCCGCCGCAGCCGCAACCGCCGCCGGGGGCGCCGCTCGGGCGAGCGCGCTGCCGGTGAGCAGGCCTCGGGCGACAACGGCGAGCTCCCGACCGAAGCCGCGCCGCGCCGCACCGCCGACGTGGTGGCGTCGGATGACGACGAGGACGATGACGAGGACGCGCGCTCGGAAGGCGCGGCACCCGCCGCGGCGTTGCCGCCCGCCGACGCCGGCGAGACCTTCGCGGACGTGCTGTCCGGCGCCTATGACGCGCTGCCCACCGAAGACCTCGACGCCGTTCCCGAGCGTCGCGTGCTGGCCGCCGAACCCGATGCGCCCAAGCTGCACAAGGTGCTGGCGCAGGCCGGCATCGGCTCGCGGCGCGACATGGAGCAACTGATCGCCGATGGCCGCGTGACGGTCAACGGCCAGCCCGCCCACACCGGGCAGCGCATCTCGTTCGGCGACCAGATCAAGATCGGCGGCAAGCCGGTGAAGGTGCGCATCGTGCCGCCGCTGCCGCGGGTTCTCGCGTACCACAAGCCGGTGGGCGAGGTGGTGACGCACGACGACCCCGAGCGCCGCCCCACCGTGTTCCGCCGCCTGCCACGGCTGCCGCAAGGCAAGTGGCAATCGGTGGGCCGGCTCGACATCAACACCGAGGGCCTGCTGCTGTTCACCAACTCCGGCGAACTGGCGCACCAGCTGATGCACCCGCGCTTCGGCGT
>CBIHPZ010000085.1:0-9981 GCA_966211865.1 uncultured Aquabacterium sp. | reverse complement strand
TATCCCGAGGTGGCGGAACGCGAGGGCGCGCAAGGCGTCACCCGCATCCGCTTCAGCGTCGACGCGCAGGGCATGGCCATCGAGCCGCACATCCTGAACGGATCCGGCACCACGCGGGCCCACCGCGTGCTCGACCGTGCCGCCGTCGAAGCCCTGGCGACCTGTGCGTTCCCGCTCGACCGGACCGCACCCGGGACCGCGATGGTCGTCGACTACGTGTGGCGCTTGCCGGATGCCGCACGCCCGGGCCAGTGAGTGGCTCACAACCCCGACGCCATGCGCCGCCCCCATTCCGTCCAGGTGTTCCTGGTACGCCAACGCGATCACGGTTTCGAGTTCCTGCTGCTGCAGCGCCGGCCCCACACCGACCTGGCGCTGCCGGATTTCTGGCAGGGCGTGACCGGCGCGCTGGAAGACGGTGAATCGCACGAGCAGGCAGCGGTGCGCGAGGTCTGGGAGGAGACGGGGCTGAAGGTCAGCGCCGTGCGCGACGTCGGCTTCGAGCAGCGCTTTCCGATCAAGCCCGAATGGCGAAAGGACTACGGGCCGGGGCCAACCGAGGTCTGCGAGCGCGTTTTCTGCGCGCATTTGCCGCCGCAGGCCGAGCCGAAGCTGTCGGAAGAGCACAAGGCCTGGCGCTGGGTCCGGGCTGAGGAAGCCCGGCAGTTGCTCACCTTCGGACAGAACGGCCTGTGCCTGCGCGCCGTCGAAGCGCACCTGGCATCGGTGCGTTCGACCTAACGCTTATAAGCGTTGGCGACGAACGGCTGCTGCCCGGCCTGCTTCTTCGCCGCCAGCACCTCGGACCCGACTTCCGCCCGCAGGCAGGCGGTGGCGACACGCGAGGTGCTGGTCATCGCGGGGCGCCCCCGGCCACAGGCCTCGCGGCCGCGTCGCTCACCGCCGCGTCGACAGCCAGATGCCCGGCAGCACCATCAGCGCGCCGACGGCGTGGAACCACTCGATGCGTTCGCCCAGCACCAGCCAGCCCACCAGTGCGCTGTACACCGGCCCGAGGTACAGCACCACGCCCACGCGCGCGGCGCCCAGCACGCGCTGCATGTAGCCGTAGGACCAATAGGCGGCGGCGCCGGGCAGCAGCGCGGTGGCCAGCACCAGGGCGACGGCGCGCCACGAGAACCGTGTCGGCAGCCAGGCCAGCGCTTCCCACACGGTGAAGGGGATCAGCACCACGATGCCACCCGCCGCGATCAGCGCCAGCCGCGCGGTGCCGCCGAAGGCCGACGGCCAGGCGCGCAGCAGCAGCGAGTACGCGGCCCAGCAGCACACGGCCACGGCGATCCAGGCGTCACCGGGGTTGATGCGCAGGTGCAGCAACGCCACCCAGTCGCCCTTGCACAGGATGTGCAGCACGCCGGCCAGCGACAAGGCCACGCCCAGCAGCTGGCGCGCGCCGAGCTTCTCGTGCAGCCACAGCGCTGAGGCCAGCGCGATGAGCACCGGCGCCGCGGCATAGAGCAGGCCGATGTTGACGGCCGTGGTGCTGCGTCCGCCGATGTAGACGAAGGCGCCGCACACCCACATGCCCAAGGCGCCCAGCACCAGGAAGCGGCCGGCCTCGGCGCGGACCAGGTGGCGCTTGGCGATCAGTTCATGCCGGCAGACGACCGCGAGCAGCAGCGCGGCGACGGTCCAGCGCGCCAGCGCCAGCGCATGCGGCGCGATGACGCCGGGCGCCCAGCGCGCGGCCAGGTAGTTGACGGTCCAGACGGCCGGCGTGATGAAGACCAGCGCGTAGGCGAGGCGCAGCTCGGCGTCGTGGGCGGCCGGCGCCCTGGTCGCGGCCGGTGCAGTGGTCGCGGCCGGTGCAGTGGCCGCGGCCGAAGGGGCTGCCGCAGCCGCAGCCGTGGGCCCAGCCCCGGCCGTGGGCGCAGGCGCGGGCGGCATCAGTCGCCCTCGCGCCACTCCACCGCGGCGCCCAGCGCGTTCAGGTTCTCGACGAAATGCGGGTGCGCGCGGCGGATGGGCAGCGCGTTCAGGATGGTGGACTTGCCTTCGATGCTGGCCGCGATCATGAAGAGCGCAATGGCCACGCGGATGATGTACGGGCTCTCGACCTTGCCCGGAATCAGCGGCTTGCCGCCGTAGACGATGAGCCGGTGCGGGTCGCACAGCACGGCGTGCGCGCCGAACTTGCCCAGCTCGCTGCTCCAGCCCAGCGCCCCTTCGTAGACCTTGTTCCAGAACATCACGCTGCCCTCGGCCCGCACGCCCAGGGCCACGAAGATGGGCAGCAGGTCGGCCGGCACGTAGGGCCAGGGCGCGGCCTCGACCTTCTGCAGGATGTTCGACGTGAAGGGCGGGCGCACCTTCAGCGGCCCATCGACCCGCGCGCGGCTGTAGCCGTTGGCATGCTCCACGTCGATGCCGAACTTGGCGAAGGTGCGGTCCAGCAGCGGGAATTGCTCGGCGGCGCCGTTGTGCACCGCCACGTCGCCGCCGGTGATGGCGCTGAGGGCGAGGAAGGTGGCGACCTCGTGGAAGTCGTCGACGAAGGTGTATTCGACGCCGCCCAGTTCATCCACGCCGTCGATGCGCAGCGACGAGCTGCCCTGGCCGTCGATGCGCGCGCCCATCAGCGTGAGCACGCGGCAGAACTCCTGCACGTGGGGTTCGCAGGCGGCGTTGGTCAGGCGCGAATGGCCGTGGGCGGTGACGGCGCACAGCACGAAGTTCTCGGTGGCGGTGACGGACGCGTAGTCCATCCAGTGGTTCGTTGCCTCCAGCCGCTTGGGCGCGGTGACGGTGACCGCGCCCGGTTCCTGCTGCACGTGGGCGCCGAAGGCCTGGAAGGCCTCGATGTGCGGGTCCAGCTCGCGCACGCCCAGGGTGCAGCCGGTGACGTCGTCTTCCAGCCGCGCCCGGCCGAAGCGGTGCAGCATGGCCGGCACCAGCATCACCGACGAGCGCATGCGCGCCGGCAGCGGCACGCGGCTGGCATCGATGCCGCCGGCGTGCTGCAGCTTCAAGGTGCCGGTCGCGAAGTCCATCTCCACCTTGGAGCCCAAGGCGCGGAAGAACTCCAGCAGCTTGCGCACGTCGGTGATGTCGGGCACGCGGTGCAGCGTGATGGGCGCTTCGGTCAGCAGCGTGGCGCACAGCACCGGCAGCACGGCGTTCTTGTTGGCGGAGGGCTTGACGCTGCCGCGCAGGGGGCGGCCTCCGTTGACGATGAGGTGGCTCATGGGGGGAAGACGGGAATCCGGGGGCCGGAAAGGACTCGATTTGACCCCAGAAGCCGTGTCCCGCGCCGAAACAGCGCGAAAGCATGGGCACAGCCCGCTCACGGGACCCCCTTCGGCCGCCGCCCTCCGGTCTTCGCACTGGAGGCGGCCCGGCGGGCTCCCACCCGCTTGGGCAGCGGGGCCGCGTACCCGCGGGGCCGGGTGCCCCAACCAGGGCCTGTTAACGCTTCGGAGATGACTGCGTGAGTGCCCAAAACGGGCGCAATCTAGACCTTGATGTAGATCCGCCGCCGGTCCAGCCACGCCGCCAGCGCCCAGTAGGCCGCCACGTTCACCAGCGCGAACAGCAGCGAGCCCACGCGCGGGTCGGGCGCCACGTTCGCCAGCAGGCGCGCCAGCCAGCCCATCGGCGTCAGCCAGCGTGGCTTGCCCTGCTCGCCGGCGATGTCCATGGGGGTCTGCCAGCGCAGCAGGTTGTCCAGGCGGGGAATCAGCCCGCTCATCACGTAGACGAACAGCGCGTTCTTGCCGAAGGCCTCGCAGAAGCGGGCCCAGCCGGGCAGTGGTGCCAGCGCGCTGGCCGCAGGCCCGCGCGACAGGTCCAGCCGCCGCACCAGCACGCCCAGGGTGGCGATGGCGAGCCCGGTGGTCAGCAGCACGTAGGAGCTGGTCCAGATCTTCTTGTTGATCGGCATCGCCAGCTGCCACAGGTAGGCCAGCAGGCCGAAGGCGCAGGCGGCGACGAACAGGTCAGCCAGCTGCAGCCATGCACCCGCAGGCGGCGTCAAGGGCCCGCCGCCGCCCGCCGAGGGGGACGAGTCAAGCCGGGATGGGCCCGTCGTTGCCTCGGCAGGCAGCGCGCGGCGCAGCCGGTCGCCCACCCACGCGCCCAGCAGCACCTGGGCCACCGCGGGCAGCGTGCTGCCCAGGCCTTCGGGGTCGAAGGGCACGCCTTCGCCGCGGTACAGGTGCTTGGGGCCCAGCAGCGCGCGGTCCAGCTGCGTGCCGAAGAAGCCCTCCAGGCTGTACGGATCGCCCGGCGCACCCAAGGCGACGCACAGGCCCCAGTAGGCCAGCAGCAGCAGGCCCGCCGCGGGCAATGCGCGCGCCATGCCAAGGAACCGCAGCACCAGCGCCGCGCCGCACCAGGCCAGCGCAATGCGCTGCAGCACGCCCATCAGCCGCAGGTTCTCCCAGGTGCGCGGCACCAGGGTGCCGTCCGGTCCCCAACTCACGAAAGGAGCGGCATTGAGCAGCAGGCCGATCAGGAAGATCAGCAACGTGCGCTTCACCAGCTTGGCCCAGAAAGCGGACGCCGGCCCGCGCTCGAAACCCGGCATCACGAAGGCCAGCGCATTGCCCACCGCGAACAGGAAGAAGGGGAACACCAGGTCCGTGGGCGTGCAGCCGTGCCAGCTGGCGTGGGCCAGCGGCGGGAACAGGTGGCTCCAGCTGCCGGGGTTGTTGACGCCGATCATCAGCGCCACGGTGGCGCCGCGGAAGACGTCGAGTGCGCGGAAGCGCGCCCCGGCCGGTGCGGCGGGCGCAGCCACGCCGCCGGCCGCCCTGGACGTGACTGCCGGCGTCGACGTGGCAGGCACGCCGGCAGCGCTTGACGCAGCGCACGCCCCCGCCGGGCCAGGCGCCTCGGCCGCGCCCGTCACGGCCGCCGTCATGCCGCGGCCAGCCCGCGCAGTGCCTGGCGGTAGACCTGGTGGGAGCGGAACAGCACCATCTCCTTCCAGTCGTCGTGCGGCGGGAAGAAGTGGTCGCGCATGGCCTGCCGGATGGTGGCCGCCTCGGGCCCGCGCGGGTCGCCGTGGGTCCACAGCCAGGCGTCGTCGCGCAGCACGCGGGCGCCGCGCGGCGGCGCGTAGGTGCCGAATTCCAGCGCCACGAAGGCGATGTCCGCATGCGCCAGCGCGCGTTCGTAGCCGAACTCGGTGAGACCGAATTTCTCCTGCGAGCTGGAGGTGCCCAGCAGCGGCTCGGTCACGCTGTCGCCCCACCAGGCGCGGGCGCGCTGCACGCGTTCACTGCCCGGCGCGTGGTTGCAGATGGGCTCGCCGTAACCGTAGGGCCCGAGGCCCGTGTGCATGTCGACGATGGCCACCGTCAGCTTGCGGCCGTTCGGGCGCGGCGCCAGGTGCTGCTGCAGGATGGCCTCGCTGGTGCGGCGCGCCCACGTCGGGCCGCTGCCGCCATAGAACAGGCCGTCGGCATGCGTGTACTGGCCGGTGGACCGGGCCACGCGTTCGGCATGCTCGCCGTGGCGCTGGCGGTAGGCGTCAATGGCGGCGTCGCACGCGGCCAGCGTGGTCTCGTCGAGCGACCTTGGCGTGTAGTGCGGGTGCAGCTCGCCGTAGCCGGGATTGGCCGGCAGCGGCTGCGAGAAGTCGATCCAGTTGCGGTTCAGGTCGACGTTCTCTTCCGTCACCCGCCGCTGCCAGGCAAAGCCATGCGGGTTGACCGCGTGCATCAGCAGCACGCCGGTGTCCGGCGGCAGATGCTGCGACAAGGGACCGCGCAGGAAGGCGATCTGCGGGCCGGAGCCGGCGTAGGCCTCCACGCCGTGCGTGCCGGAAATGATCACCAGCGCGCGGCTCGCATCCGCCGGCCCCAGCCAGGCGCTGTCGCAGGCCAGCGCCTCGCCGTGCGGGCCGGTGAGCGGGTGTGGCCAGTGCGTGATGGTGGCGCCGCGGCGCCTGGCGGCGGCCAGGAACTCGTCGCGCGCTTCGATGTGGTTGATCGAGAAACTGCTGAGGTCGAGGTTGATGCCGCCTGCTTCCACGTCTGTCTCCTGTTATCGAATGAGGCCTGCGCGATCCACGCGGCGCAGCAAGCCGAGCAAGGCCAGGGCGCTGAACGCCGCCCCCGCATGGAAGGTGAACGACGCGCCCAGCCGGTCCCACAGCAGGCCGGCCACCACGCTGGCCACCAGCATGGCCACGCCGCTCACCAGGTTGAAGAAGCCGAAGGCCGTGCCGCGCAGGTCGGCGGGCGCGGTGTCGGCCACCATGGTGGCCAGCAGGCCCTGGGTCATGCCCATGTGCACGCCCCACAGCGCCACGCCGGCCAGCACGGTGGTCCAGTGCGCGTCCATCGCCAGCACCAGGTCGGCCGCGATGAGCAGCACCAGGCCGGCGGCCAGCAAGGTCCTGTGGCTCATCCGGTCGGACAGCTTGCCGAACGGATAAGCGGACGCCGCATAGACCACGTTCATCGCCACCATCACCAGCGGCACCAGCGCCACCGCGATGCCGCCCTGCTGCGCACGCAGCACCAGGAAGGCTTCGCTGAAGCGCGCCAGCGTGAACACCGCGCCCACGCCCACCACCCACCAGTACGCGCCGCTCAAGCGCTTCAGGTTGTCGCGCCGAATCGGGTTGCTGCGCTTCTCGCCGGCGCGGCGTGGCGGCTCGCGCACGCCGAAGAACAGCAGCGCCACCGCCAGCAGGCCCGGAATAACCGCCACCCAGAAGACGGCGCGGAAATCATTGGCCCACAGCAGCATCAGGCCCACCGCCAGCAACGGCCCCAGGAAGGCGCCCACCGTGTCCAGCGACTGCCGCAGGCCAAAGGCCGCACCGCGCACTTCGGGTGGTGCGATGTCGGCCACCAGCGCATCGCGCGGGGCGCCGCGCACGCCCTTGCCCACGCGGTCCAGCAGGCGCGCGGTGAGCACGATGCCGGTGCTGGGCGCGATGGCGAAGAGCGGCTTGGTCAAGGCCCCCAGCGCATAGCCGAACAGCGCCAGGCCCTTGCGCCGGCCCAGGTGGTCGCTGAGCACGCCGGAGAACACCTTGACGATCAGCGCGGTGGATTCGGCCAGGCCTTCGATCAGGCCGACGGCAAAGGCGCTGGCGCCCAGGCTGCCGACCATGAACAGCGGCAACAGGCTGTGGATCATCTCGGACGAGATGTCCATCAGCATGCTGACGAAGCCCAGCACCCAGACGCCGGGCGGGATGCGGCCAAGGGACGGGGGCGCCGAGGGGCTTGCCGCTGTCATTGCACGTTAGTAATCGGCTCGACGGTCGGCGCCGGATCACAAGCCCCGGGCCACGAAATGCGGGTTCTCCAGCCCCGGCTTGCCGTAGCGCAGCGGCAGGCCGTCCAGGTCCAGCACCGCGCCGCCGGCGGCGGACAGCACCGCATGCCCGGCCGCGATGTCCCATTCCATGGTGCGGCTGTGGCGGGGGTAGAGGTCGGCCTCGCCGGCGGCGATCAGGCACAGCTTCAGCGACGAGCCGGCGTGCACGATGCCCGCCACCTGCCGCCCGGCCAGGAACTGCCGCAGCGCGGCCTCGTCGCCATGCGAACGGCTGGCCACCACCGTGGCGCCTTCGGCCGGCACCGCGCGGCAGGCGATGGCGCGCCGGGCGCGCACGCCGTCGTTCACGGAGCCGCCTTCACCGTCTTCCACCCAGGCGCCCTGTCCTCGCGCACCGGCATACACGCAGCCCTGCACCGGAATGCCCACCACGCCCAGCACCGGCTCGCCGTGCTCGATCAGCGCGACGTTGACGGTGAACTCGCCATTGCGGCTGACGAACTCGCGCGTGCCGTCCAGCGGGTCGACCAGCCAGAAACGCTCGCCGCAATCGGGCACGCAGCCGGCCGCGGCCACCGCCTCTTCGGCCACCAGCGCGATGTCCGGCGCCAGGCGCTGCAGGCCGGCGGTGATGAGGGCCTCGGCCTGCACGTCGGCCTCCGTCACGGGCGAGGCATCCGCCTTGGCATTCACCGCAAAGCCGGCGTCGTAGATCGACAGGACCAGCGCGTTCGCTTCGCGCACCAGCGCGGCCACGGCGTCCAGCAGTTCGGGGGTGGCGCGGCTGTTCGCGTCGGCTTCGGTGGTGGGGTTCGGCATGCGCCGGATGCTAGTCGAGCGCAGGCGTCGGCCGGGGGCGCGGCCATTCCGATGGTCGGTGATGAACATGCGCGCTCCGGCGGCGCTGCGGGCGTGCATCTGCGCAATCCCAGACACGCGGCCGCGCTCGATGGCCGCCCACAATCACAGTGTGCTCACGCCCGACAACGCCACCCACATTTCGCCCCCCAAGATCCGCTACCTCGACCTGCTGTCGCGTGCGGTGGCCTGCATCGACAAGCACCTTGCCGAACCGCTGAACGGCGACGTGCTGGCCGAGCGGGCGGCCATGTCGCGCTTTCACTTCCACCGCGTCTTTCACGCCTATTTCGGCACCACGGTCACGGGCTACGTCACCTGGCGCAGGCTGCAGCACGCCTGCGAGCTGCTGGCGGCCGGCCCCCGGCCGGTGCTCGACGTGGCGTTGGCGGTCGGATATGAATCGGCGCAGGCCCTGGCCAAGGCCATGCGCCGTGAACTGGGCATCACCCCGTCGGCGATCCGCTCCGGTGAACAGCCGGCCTGGCAGCGCCTGTTCGACCGCCGGCCCGCACCGGCGCCGATGGGGGACGACCTGATGCTCAAGCCGCAGCTGATCGACCTGCCGGCACTCCACTTCCTGACGGCCACCGGCCGCGGCATGGAAGGCGGCAACATGGCGCGCGGCGCCAAGATGGCTTTCGGCGAGCTGATTCCAGCGATCCAGAGCACTGGCCTCATGCCCCGCTTGAAGGGCTGCGTGGCCATGTTTCCCGACGAGCCGCAAGGCCTGGAGGACCAGCAGGCCCGCGTGCTGGCAGGCGCGTTCTTCGACTATTCACTGGTGGACCGCAGCGGCACGCCGGCCAGGCCCGAACTGCCGTTGAATGGCACGCTGGCCTGGCAAACGCATCCGGCAGGCCGCTATGCGGTATTCACTTTCATTGGCCGCTACGAGGGATTGCCCCTGGCGTGGGCCGGCGTCTACCGCGGCTGGCTGCCAGCCACAGGCTATCCCTTGCGCGACGCACCGCCATTCGAGCACTACGTCAGCAGTCCCTGCGAGACGGCACCCGAGCAGCTGCGCACGGACCTCTACCTCCCGCTGCAATGAGGGCTGGCGTGAGACCGATTCGTCCCGGGACAGACGCGGGAGACTTCGACATCTGGCTGGCTGACATCCAGGCGTCCTTCCAGGACGGGCTCGGCACCTCGGTGCCGTGCGGTGACTGCAGGGCCTGCTGCATGTCCTCGTACTTCATTCCCGTCACACCCGAGGACGCGCCGGCCCGGGCCGCCATCCCCCCGCATCTGCTGGTGCAGGCCCCGGGCGGGTCCGGCCGTGATTTGCTCCTCGGCCACGACGCGCACGGCCACTGCCCCTTGCTGCGGGCCGGCGACTGCGCCATCTATCCCCATCGGCCCTCGGCCTGCAAGGCGTACGACTGCCGCGTCTTCGCCGCGTCCGGCCTGCTGGCGGAAAGCGAGCGAAGTGCCATCAACGAGCGGGTGGCCTCGTGGGCATTCCGGTACGCGGCGCCCGAATCACGTCAGAGGCACGACGCCATCAAGACGGCAGCGCGCTTCGTGCGGGAACACAGGTCCGCGTTTCCGGGCGGTCGTGTGCCCACCGCACCGGGTGCGCTGGCGATCCTCGCCATCAAGGTGCACGGCGCCTTTCTCGACGCGCCGCGCGGCCGCCCAGTGCACCAAACCGTCGCCGAGGTCATTCGGGCTTGCCGTGCGTTCGATGCACGCCGACACCTTCGGCCCGGCGGGTCCGACGACGGCGGTTGAATGTCCCGGGCAGAAGCGCGTTGCTTCAACGCCATGCCGGCGACCGGCCGGTGCCGGCGGATCGGCAGCGCTCAGCCCAGGCGCTCGATCGTCGGCGATGAGAACGCGGTCTCGTACAGCTGCTGG
>CBIHPZ010000084.1:0-10073 GCA_966211865.1 uncultured Aquabacterium sp. | reverse complement strand
AAGAGACCGGCGAACGCCTGCCGGTGATCATCTCCGGCACCGTCACCGACGCCTCGGGCCGCATCCTCTCGGGCCAGACCGTCACCGCCTTCTGGCACTCGGTGCGCCATGCGCGGCCGCTGGCCATCGGGCTGAACTGCGCCCTGGGCGCCACGCTGATGCGGCCTTACATCGAGGAGCTGTCCAAGGTCGCCGGTGACACCTTCATCAGCTGCTACCCCAACGCCGGGTTACCCAACCCGATGAGCGACACCGGCTTCGACGAGACGCCCGAGATCACCGGCGCCATGCTGGCCGAGTTCGCCCAGGCCGGCTTCCTCAACATCGTCGGCGGCTGCTGCGGCACCACGCCCGACCACATCGCCGAGATTGCCAAGCGCGTCAGCGCCTACCGGCCGCGCGCGAAGCACGATCCGCTGTTCACGGGGTTGCTGGCGGCCTGAGGCGCGGCCGCTCCGCTTCCGCGATAGAGGATCGTTCGTCACCATCCTGCGACCACCCCGAGGAGCCTGCGATGAAGACCAGCCAGCCCATCCCGCTGCGGCCAGTGAAGCCTGCCAAGGCCGGCGTCAGCCGGGCCGGCGCCGCGCTGCTGGTGGCCGCGGCGCTGGGCCTGGGCGGTTGCGGCGGCGGCGACGATGACGAGGCGGGCACCCCGCTGGTGCCGGTGACGCCGAGTTCGGCTGCGAATGCCGAGGCGGCGTCCGCGCCGACGGCTGCCGACACGCGGCGCTGACCGGGCGCGGCCGGATTTCGATGGCGTGGCGGCTGCGCGCCGCATGCGCCATTCGGCAGCGCGCGAAGCCCGCCCCCTGTCCTCGGGATGTCGGTCAGCCGGAGCGTTGCCACGCTCCGATGCCGTGATAGAACGCGGGGCTTCACGGGAGCGGACATGAACAAGACTACGAGCCATGGCGCCTGGCCACTGCGCGTGGCGGCCCTGGCGGCGATGCTGGCGCTGGGGGCCTGCGGCGGCGGCAAGGACGACGAGGCCGGGCAGCCCTGGATGCAGCCCGCGGCAGCGCCCGCTGCGGCCGAAAGCGCCTCCGCGCCGCGCACCACGCTGGCCGCCTACGCGGTGGAACGCGAGGGCCTGGCCGTGGTGCAGGGCTTTCCATCGCCCACCGAAGAGGAGCTGGCCTCCATCCATCGGCGCAGCGTCGAACGCGGCATTGCGCAACTGCTGCCGCAGTTGGGCAACGGCTACATCACTGACACCGGAAACGGCCTGGCCTTGCCGTCGCTGCAGTCGTCGCTGGTGAACACGGTGGCCGCCGCCGCGCGGGGCGACACCCTGGCGCAGCTGCGCCGGCACCAGCCCGAAGAAAACGGCTACTACGCCCGCATGGTGCAGACCCAGGGGGTGCAGCGCTCGCTCTGGGCACCCGCGGGCACGGCGCTGGATGGTGCGTTCCTGCGCGCGACCGACATGATCGAGCCGCTGCCGCCGCTGGCTTCATGGCAGGGCACCGAAGTGACGCGGCGGGACGACGCCGCGCTGAACGCTTCGCTGGAAGGCTTCAGTGACGACGCGCTCGGCGCGCTGGCGCTCAGCGGCAACACCCGCCTGCTGGTGGTCGATCGCCTGCAGGAGCGAGCCGGGTTTGTCGCTCCGGCGCGTACGCTGCCCGATGGCGTCTTCCTCGGCGTCGATGGCGTGCGCCGCGTGATGCCGATGCTGCAGTTGCCGTCGGTCCGGCGCGTCCGTCCCGGCTATGAGGCGCACCTGGCCATCGGGCCCAACCACCGGCACATCGTGACGGTGCAGCCGACGACGAAGAGCCTGCAGGCCTTTGCCGCGTCCGGCGAACTGGCGGCGGCCTTGTCAGAGCTGGCGCAGATGGCGCGCCAGCGCACGCTGGTGGCCCTGCCGGCCGGCACGATGGTGCTGCCGGTGCTCAAGGAACTGAGCGTCAGCGGCAACGCCCGGCCGGCGAGTGGACTGGACCTGGCCAGTTCTGAAGTCGATGCCGACCTGCGCGGGCTGGACGGCGGCGGGACCTTCCTGCGCACCGCCGAACTGTCGACACGCATGTCGATTGGCGAAGGAGGGCTGTCGATCCAGGGAGGCCACGCGGCGGCGTTCAACTTCAGCGAGCGCAACGTCTACTGGCCGGGCATTGACAGCGGGCTGTTCCTGGTGGCAACCGACACGTTCTTGACGGGTGTCTATGTCTATCAGGCGGACGCTTCACCCGCCTGTCCGCGCGCCACGCCTGACCTCCGCAGCGCCTTCATCGCCGTCTTCGACGACGACCTGCGCCTGGTCTCGCTGGCCGGGCTCGGCCAGCTGCCCGGCGAGCAATGTCAGTGACTCGGCTGCCGCGCCAGCGTCGGCCGTGAGTCTTCCAGCCGGCCGATCGGCGCCGGCGCCAGGCTGAGGCGCAGCACCACGCTGTCGGCCTCGGTCGGCGCCGCGGTGACGCGGTGCTTGGCGACGCCACGCGCCAGCAGGTGTTGGCGCGCCGCCTGGGCGCGCGCGGTGCCGGCCTGGCCCGGCGCGGCAATGGCGAGGCGCGTGGTGGGCTTGCGCTTCAGGCTCTGGCCCACCTTGTCGAGCACCGCCTTCAGCGCCGGCTTGGGCGTGGTGGACTTCTGGTCGAAGGAATGCACGGTCGGCACGGTCAGCTGCAGCGAGCCATCGGCTTCGGACTGGATCGCCACCGGCGTGCCTTCGAACCACTGCGCCAGCCAGCGCTGCTCGGACGCCAGCGGCGACACCTTGGGCGTGGTGGGCGCCGGCGCGGGGGCCGGCGGCTCGGCGCGGGCTTCGGCCTGTGACGCGGGCGCCTGTGCGCTGCGGGCGGGGGCCGGCGCGGGGGCCCGGCTGGCGCAGCCGGCCACCAGCAGCACGAGGCCCATGGTGAACAGAGTCGACTTCATGGCGTGAATTGGACCGCGGGCGCCGGCGCTTGCCTGCTGCAGCTTGTAAGCAAAATGTGCAATCCGGGGCGCGCTCGTAGAATTCCGCCTCCCCCGAGGAGCGTTGCAACAGCCGGCCAGCCTTGTGGCCCGCTGCCAGGCTCGGGGAGACTGAAGCGCAGGACCCCGCGATCGCGGGGGCGTTTTCGTTTCGCAACGGCGCTCACCCATGCCAATGCCTGACCTGGGTGATTCCCCGCGCCATGAACACCACGCCCGCCTCTCCGTCCACCCCTGCTGACCTCCCTGACGCCGCGCCGCCCGCGTCGCCCCCGCCCATGCGCCTGTCCGGCCTGGAGCCCGTCTCCATCGGCGCCGGCACGCTCTTCGTCAACATCGGCGAACGCACCAACGTCACCGGGTCCAAGGCCTTCGCCCGCATGATCCTCGAGGGCCGCTTCGAGGACGCGCTGGCGGTGGCGCGCCAGCAGGTGGAGAACGGCGCGCAGGTCATCGACGTCAACATGGACGAGGCCATGCTGGACAGCCAGGCGGCCATGGTGCGCTTCCTGAACCTGATGGCCGGCGAGCCCGAGATCGCCCGCGTGCCGATGATGATCGACTCGTCCAAGTGGAGCGTCATCGAGGCGGGCCTGAAGTGCATCCAGGGCAAGGGCATCGTCAACTCGATCTCGCTGAAGGAGGGCGAGGCCGAGTTCAAGCGCCAGGCCAAGCTCGTGAAGCGCTACGGCGCCGCCGCGGTGGTGATGGCCTTCGACGAGCAGGGCCAGGCCGACACCTTCGCCCGCAAGACCGAGATCTGCGCCCGCGCCTACCGCATCCTGGTGGACGAGGTGGGCTTCCCGCCCGAGGACATCATCTTCGACCCCAACATCTTCGCGATCGCCACCGGCATCGAGGAGCACGCCAACTACGCGGTCGACTTCATCGAGGCAACGCGCTGGATCAAGCAGAACCTGCCCGGCGCCAAGGTCTCGGGCGGCGTGTCCAACGTGTCCTTCAGCTTCCGCGGCAACGAGCCGGTGCGCGAGGCCATCCACACCGTGTTCCTCTATCACGCGATCAGAGCGGGCATGGACATGGGCATCGTCAACGCCGGCATGGTCGGCGTCTACGACGACCTGGACCCCGAGCTGCGCGAGCGCGTGGAAGACGTGGTGCTGAACCGCCGCCCCGACGCCACCGAACGCCTGCTGGAAGTGGCCGACGCGGTGAAGGGCGCGGCCAAGGACGAGAGCACGCGCCTGGCCTGGCGCCAGAACGACGTGGAGACGCGCCTCGCGCACGCGCTGGTGCACGGCATCACCGACTTCATCGTCGACGACACCGAAGAGTGCTGGCAGAAGATCCGCGCCGGCGGCGGCCGCCCGCTGCACGTGATCGAAGGGCCGCTGATGGCCGGCATGAACACCGTGGGCGACCTCTTCGGCGCCGGCAAGATGTTCCTGCCGCAGGTGGTGAAGAGCGCCCGCGTGATGAAGCAGGCGGTGGCGCACCTGCTGCCCTACATCGAGGCCGAGAAGAAGGCGCTGATGGACGCCGGCGGCGACGTGAAGCCGAAGGGCAAGATCGTCATCGCCACCGTCAAGGGCGACGTGCACGACATCGGCAAGAACATCGTCACCGTGGTCCTGCAGTGCAACAACTTCGAGGTCGTCAACATGGGCGTGATGGTCCCGTGCCAGGACATCCTCGCCAAGGCGCGGGTGGAAGGCGCGGACATCGTCGGCCTGTCGGGCCTGATCACGCCCAGCCTCGAAGAGATGCAGCACGTGGCGGCCGAGATGCAGCGCGACGAGTGGTTCCGCGTCAAGAAGATCCCGCTGTTGATCGGCGGCGCCACCTGCAGCCGCGTGCACACCGCGGTGAAGATCGCGCCGAACTACGAAGGCCCGGTGGTCTACGTGCCGGATGCGTCGCGCTCGGTGGGGGTGTGCTCCGACCTGCTGTCCGACGAGCGGGCCGCTAAGTTCATCGACGAGCTGAAGGCCGACTACCAGCACGTTCGTGAACTGCACGCCAACAAGAAGGCGACGCCGCTGGTCACCTGGGCCCAGGCGCGCGCCAACAAAACGCCCATCGACTGGGCCGCCTACAACCCGCCGGCGCCCAAGTTCATCGGCCGCCGCGTGTTCCGCAACTACGACCTGGCGGAGCTCAGCGCATGCATCGACTGGGGCCCCTTTTTCCAGACCTGGGACCTGGCCGGCCGCTTCCCCGAGATCCTGCGCGACGAGGTCGTCGGCAGCGAGGCGCAGCGTGTGTTCAGCGACGGCAAGCGCCTGCTGCAGCGCCTGATCGAGGGCCGCTGGCTGCAGGCCAACGGCGTCATCGCGCTGCTGCCGGCCAACACGGTGGACGACGACACGATCGAGGTCTATGCCGACGAATCACGCCAGCAGGTGCTGCTGCGCTGGCGGCCGCTTCGCATGCAAAGTGAGCGTCCAACCGTGGATGGCGTGAAGCGCCCCAACCGCAGCCTGGCCGACTTCATCGCCCCCAAGGGTGTCAAGCCCGACCACATCGGTCTCTTCGCCGTCACCGCCGGCCTGGGCATCGAGAAGAAGGAACGCCAGTTCGAGGCCGACCACGACGACTACTCGGCCATCATGCTGAAGGCCCTGGCCGACCGCCTGGCCGAGGCCTTCGCCGAGCGCCTGCACCAGCGCGTGCGCACCGAACTGTGGGGCTACGCGCCGGACGAGGCCTTGTCGAACGAGGAGCTGATCGCCGAGAAGTACCGCGGCATCCGCCCCGCGCCCGGCTACCCGGCCTGCCCGGACCACGGCGTGAAGGCCGCGATGTTCCAGGTGCTGGACGCCGGCGACATCGGCATGGGCCTGACCGAGAGCCTCGCGATGACGCCGGCGGCGAGTGTGTCCGGCTTCTACATCGCGCATCCGGAAGCGACGTACTTCAACGTCGGCCGCATCGGCGAGGACCAGCTGCAGGCCTGGGCCGAGGCCGAAGGGCGCGACCGCGACGCGGCGGCGCGGGCGCTGGCGGCGCTGCTGCAGTAAGGGGCGGGCCGGCTATTCGGCCCGCTGGCCGCCGACACGCTTGGCGATGTCGGCGGCCATGCGCGTGGCCACGCGCTCGATCAGGTCTTCGAGGCCGCGGCGCACGGCTTCCACGTCGGCCTTCAGCGCGTCCAGCGTCGGGTAAGTCATCGATGGGGGCGTGGTGAACCAGCGCGGGTCGTCAGGGCGGGAGCGCCAATCGGCCCAGTAGCCGTAGCTCTCGCTCTGGTCGTCGCCGGGCACGTTGACCGTGACGCTGGCGCCCAGCATCGGGGCGAAACCGCCGGCGCGGTTCGAGTGATCGAAGCCGTAGTCGCTGATGCGGACGTCCAGCACGGCGCCAGACGCGGGCGTGATGGCGCTGAAATCGTCGACGTGGCGGGACTTGGCAGCGTCGTCGGCGGACACGGTCTCCAGCGTGATGCCGCGCGCCCGCAGCTTCTCCTGCAGCCGTTGCTGCACCAGCGCGGCCGGGTCGATGGCGACCGTGCGAATCGCGTCGGCGTGCGCTTCCCACTTCTGCTTTCGCTGGTGCTCGATCAGCATGACGATGCCCACGCCGATGGCCGCGCCCACCGCGGCCTGGCCGTAGGCCGAACCGCTGGATTGGCCGCGGTGAACGTATACCGGCACGAACGCGCCCGCGGTTCGCGGCGGGGGCACCGTGCCGCTGCCGGCGTCCAGCTCGGCCTGGTAGACCACCGGCAGGACGGCCAGCCGGGCGATGGGCTGCACGGGCGGCAGTGGTGGCGCGGGCTGGCGGTTGGCACAGCCTGAAAAGACGGCCGCCGCGGCGAGCAGGGTGCCGACGGCGAAACGCGGAATGCGACAGGACACGGCTTTCGATGCCATCACGGCCTCCCTCACTGCTTTTGTATGGGGCGGAATTGTCGCCAGGCCGCCGCCCCTGCTTCAGGGGGGCAAGGTCCGGCCGGTAGCCCGGCTTCGGCCATTCACCCTGCCGGCAATGCCCGCCTGAACTGCAGCGCCTCCGCGATGTGGACGGTCCCGATGTCCGCCTCGCCGCCCAGGTCGGCAATTGTCCGCGCCACCTTCAGCACCCGGTGCAGTGAGCGCCCGGACCAGCCAAAACGCTGCGCCGCCTGCTGCAGGAAGCGCGTGGCCGCGTCATTCAGGCGGCAGGATTCATCGAGTGCCGCCGCGGAAAGGCCGGCGTTGGGGCCATCCTGGCGCTTCAGCTGGCGTTCGCGCGCCCGTGCGATGCGCTCGGCCACCGCAGCGCTGGGCTCGCCGGTGGGCTGGGCCAGCATCTCGGCGGCGGGCACCAGGGTCACCTCCACCTGCAGGTCGATGCGGTCCAGCAGCGGGCCCGACAGCTTGGATTGATAACGTGCAATCTGCTCGGGCGAGCAGCGGCAGGATCGGCCGCTGGAGGCCGGTGCGCCCAGGTAGCCGCAGGGGCACGGGTTCATGGCCGCGACGAGCTGGAAGCCGGCCGGGAAGTTGGCCTGCCGCGCTGCGCGCGAGATGGTGATGTGCCCGGTCTCCAGCGGCTCGCGCAGCGCTTCCAGCGCACTGCGCGGAAACTCCGGCAGCTCGTCCAGGAACAGCACGCCGCCGTGGGCCAGCGAGATCTCGCCCGGGCGCGGCGGGGTGCCGCCGCCCACCAGCGCGACGGCGCTGGCCGAGTGGTGCGGCGAGCGCACCGGGCGCCGGCCCCAGCGCGCGGGATCGAAGCCACCCGGCGCCAGGCCCTGCAGCGCGGCGCTGGCCAGCGCCTCGTCCTCGTGCATGGGCGGCAGCAGCCCGGGCAGGCGCTGCGCCAGCATCGACTTGCCGGTGCCCGGCGGGCCGACCATCAACAGGCTGTGCGCGCCGGCCGCGGCAATCTCCAGCGCGCGCTTGGGTGCGGCCTGGCCGCGCACGTCGCTCAGGTCCGGCCCGCCGCTGGCGGGCTGCGGTGGCGGGGGAACAACGCGCGTCAGCGGCTGCGCGGCGTCGCCCGGCAGCATGGCCTGCACCACGTCGGCCAGATGCGCGGCGCCATAGACCTCGGCGCTTCCCGCCCGCGCCGCTTCCAGCGCGCTGGTGGCGGGCAACACCAGGCGCCGCGGCTCGCCGTCGCGCAGCGCGCCCAGCGCCAGGGCCAGCGCACCGCGCACGGGCCGCAGTTCACCGGCCAGGGACAGCTCGCCGGCGAACTCGCACTGCGCCAGGCGCGCGAGGTCCAGCAGGCCGTCGGCGGCGAGGATGCCCAGCGCGATCGGCAGGTCGAAGCGGGCGGATTCCTTGGGCAGGTCCGCCGGCGCCAGGTTGACCGTGATGCGCTTGTTGTGCGGGAACGCGAAGCCGGCGTTGGCCAGCGCCGCGCGCACGCGTTCGCGCGATTCCTTGACCTCGGTGTCCGCCAGGCCCACCAAGGTGAAGCTGGGCAGGCCGTTGGCCAGGTGCACCTCCACCTGCACGGCGGGCGCCTGCAGACCATCCAGCGCCCGGCTGCGGATCACCGCGAGCGTCATCGTCATGCCCCTCCCAGAGCTCTTGTGGCGGGCCGATTGTGGCTGCGTGACATGCGCCACAAGAGCGCACCAGTGCGGTGCTGTTTCCGGCGATTTCCCAGTTTGGTGCGCCAGTGGCGCTTCATCTCGGTTCGCATTCCCTGTCCTGGGGCGGCTCCAGCGCCGGCCGGGCATGGCATGGAAGCTGCAAAAGCCCGCCGGACCTTTCCCGACCCTTGGAGCCATCGCACATGAAGAAATCGCTGCTCGCCCTCACGTTCGCGCTGACCGCTTCCGCCGTGCCCACGGCTTCCTTCGCGGATGTCGCGTTCAACGTCGGCGCCGTGTCCGACTACCGCTACCGCGGCATCTCGCAGTCGCGCCTGAAGCCGGCGCTGCAGGGCGGGGTCGACTTCTCGGCCGGCGGCTTCTACGTCGGCACCTGGGCGTCCACGATCAAGTGGATCAAGGACGCCGGCGGCGACGCCAACGTCGAGATCGACGTGTACGGCGGCTACAAGGGCGAGATCGCCAAGGACTTCAGCTACGACGTGGGCGTGCTGACCTACTACTACCCGAAGAACCGCCTGCCCACCAGCGCCAACACCACCGAGATCTACGGCGCGCTGACCTTCGGCCCGGCCACCCTCAAGTACTCGCACGCCGTCACCGACACCTTCGGCGCCTACGACAGCAAGAACAGCTTCTACCTCGACGCCAGCGCGTCCTTCGAGATCACCGACGGCTGGACGATCACCCCGCACGTCGGCTACCAGAAGTACAAGGGCCCGTCCGACGACGCCGCCACCTACACCGACTACTCGGTGTCCGTGTCGAAGGACTTCAAGGGCCTGGTTCCCAGCCTGACGATCGTCGGCACCGACGCCGACAAGAACTTCTACGCCTCGCCCCGGAACGGCAAGTTCCTGGGCAAGACCGCCGTGGTCGTGGGCGTCAAGTACAACTTCTGAGAACCCAGGAGACAAGCCATGAAGATGGTCACTGCCATCGTCAAGCCGTTCAAGCTCGACGAAGTGCGTGAGGCCCTGAGCGCCATCGGCGTGCAGGGCATCACGGTGACGGAAGTGAAGGGCTTCGGCCGCCAGAAGGGCCACACCGAGCTCTACCGCGGCGCCGAGTACGTCGTCGACTTCCTGCCCAAGGTCAAGATCGAGGCCGCGGTGGACGACGCCATCGTCGACCGCGTGATCGAGGCGATCGAATCGTCCGCCCGCACCGGCAAGATCGGCGACGGGAAGATCTTCGTCTCCACGCTCGAGCAGGTGGTGCGCATCCGCACCGGCGAGACCGGCAAGGACGCGCTGTAAGCGCGTTAGAACTCAACCGAGACAACCCATGAAGAAATTCCTTGCTTCATTGGCCCTGGGCCTCGCGGTCCTCGGCTTCACGGGCGGTGCGCTGGCGCAGGACGCCGCCGCGTCGGCGCCTGCGGCGACGGCTTCCGCCGCCGCCACCGAAGCCGCTCCGGCGGCTGCCCCTGCTGCTGCCTCGGCCGCTGCCGCGGCTTCCGCCCCCGCCGAGGCGGCGTCGACGCCGGTCGCCAACAAGGGCGACAACGCGTGGATGCTGGTCTCCACCCTGCTGGTCATCATGATGACCGTGCCCGGCCTGGCGCTGTTCTACGGCGGCCTGGTGCGCAGCAAGAACATGCTGTCGGTGCTGATGCAGGTGATGGTCACCTTCTCGCTGA
>CBIHPZ010000083.1:0-10077 GCA_966211865.1 uncultured Aquabacterium sp. | reverse complement strand
CGGGGAATGTCGCATCGGAAGCACTCGGCCAGTGGCGGGACGCTTCGATTGTGTGGCAGCGGGCGTGGGGCAAGGCGCGGCCCGCGGCGGGGCCGCGCCTGCGTTGGCCGCTCCTTATCCCGGTACACCGAAGAACGCCGGATCCAGCACCACCGGCTGCCCGACGATGCCTGCGATCTCCGACGTGTTCAGCTCCAGCGTCGACACCAGTTCCAGCAGCGAGGCCTGGGTGAAGGTGCCGTTGGCGACGAGGCCGCTGTAGAGCAGCAGCGCGTCGTTCGGGATGGGGGTCTCGATGACGGTGCTCCACAGGTAGGCCACCAGCACGTCGTCGGGCACGCCGGGGGCGTAGTGGGAAATCATGGCCTGCGCCAGCTCCAGTGTGCTGCCCTGGCGGTCGAGGAAGGCCACCCAGCGGCTCAGCTCGCCCACCGGCGGGGTGGTGTTGAACGCCGCGTTGAGCATGGCGTAGACCAGGTAGGTGTTCTGGCCCGGCGATGTGTCGGCCGCGAGGAGGGTGTCGCTGAACTGCAGGCGTTCCACGCTGAAGAGCGTGTCGCTGCCTTCGCCGTTGCCGCTGACCGTGAACTGCTGCGTCGAGCCGGTGACGGTGTAGGCCGCGCGCGGACCGCTGAAGACGGCGGTGTCGGAGCCGGCGCCGCCGTCGAAGGTGTTGCTGCCCGCATTGCCGCGGAACACGTTGTTGGCGGCGTTGCCGATGCCGCTCGTCGCGCTGCCGGTGAGCACCAGGCGCTCGACGTTGTCGGGCAGCGTGTAGCTGACGCTGGAGCGCACGGTGTCGGTGCCTCCGGCGGGGCTTTCGGCGATCCGGTCGAGCGCGCTGGTGACGGTGTACTGGTCGTTGCCGATGCCGCCGCCGAAGACCTTGGCGCCGCTGTCGTCGTCGACCAGCGTGACACTGACCTGCGCCTGCGCGATGGTGGCATTGACCGGCGACGACAGGCTCAGCGTGAAGTTCTCGATGCCTTCGGCCGCGGTGTCGTCGGTGAGCGGCGCCACCACCACGCGGGTGGTTTCGCCGGGTGCGAACACCAGCGTGTAGTTGATGCGCTGGAAGTCGGGCGAGGACGTGTGGTAGTTGGCCGTGCCGTTGGAGAAGTCGACGTTGACGCGCACCTCGTTCATCGACGGCGCGCTGAGCTGCACGACAAAGGACGCGGCCACGTCGGCCTCGTTCACCACCAGCGGCGTGGCGCTGACGACTGGCCGCGACACCAGCGCGGTGTCGTTGCGGCCGATGAAGCCGCCGCCCACCGCGTCGCCCAAGGTGGTGCCGCTGCCGTCGGTGAGCTGCAGGCGGAAGAACTCGTCCGGCTCGGCGATGGCGTCGTCCAGGATGTCCACCTGCACCGCCTTGACCGTTTCGCCGGGCGCGAAGAACAGCGTGCCGCTGGTGGCGCGGTAGTCGGCGCCGGCCAGCGCGGTTTCGTCCGCGGTGGCGTAGGACACGCTGACCAGGCTGGTCGACGGGCGGTCCAGCGCGATGAAGAAGGTGGCGTAGCCGCTGCGTTCGTCCACCACCGCGTCGCTGACGGACGCCACCGGCGTGCCCGCGGTGGCGTCGTTGTCGTGCAGCCAGATGGGCGACAGGCGCTGCGGCACCGTGGCGTTGACGGGAGAGGACAGTTCCAGCCAGAGCATCTCGCGCGCTTCGCCGACGGTGTTGTCGGTGATGGGCAGCATCACCACCTTGGTGGTCTCGCCCGGCGCGAACACCAGCGTGCCGTTGTGGCGCTGGAAGTCGGGCTGCGAGGTGTGGTAGTTGCCGGTGGCGTTGGCGAAGTCGTAGTTGACGCGCACCTCGTTGGTGGACGGCGCGCTGAGCTGGATGACGACCTGCTGCGCGGCCACGCTTTCGTCGGCTGCGGCGGGCCGCGCGAAGACGTAGGGCGCGCTGGCCGGCGGCGCGTCGCTGGCGCCGATCTGCGCCCGGCCGGCGGGTTCCACCAGCGTGGCGCCGGAAGGGGCGGACAGCTGGAGCGTGAAGTACTCGTCCACCTCGGCCGCGCCGTCGTCCGTGATGTCCACCTGCACGGTCTTCACCACCTCGCCGGGCGCGAACTGCAGCGTGCCGGTGGTGGCGCGGTAGTCCGCACCCGCGGTGGCGGTGCCGTCGGCCGTGGCGTAGTTGACGCTGACGACCGCAATGGACGGCTTGTCCAGCCACACCTGGAAGCTGGCGCGGCGTCCGGTTTCGTCCACCACCGGGTCGGTGACGGAGATTGCGGGTACGCCGGCGGTGGCGTCGTTGTCGAAGAAATGGATGGGCGTCAGCCGCTGCTGCACCACGGCGTTCACCGGCGTGTCCAGCGCCACCCAGGCCAGCTCGGGACCTTCGCGGGTGCTGTCGTTGATGATGGGCACGGCCACCGTCATGGCGGTGACGCCGGGCGCGAACACCAGCGTGCCGTTCACGCGCTGGAAGTCGGGCGCCGAGGTGTGGTAGTTCGCGGTGCCGTTCTGGATGTCGAAGTCGATGCGCACCTCGTTGGTGGACGGGGCGCTCAGCTCGATCACCACGTACTGCAGCGCGGCCGTCTCGTCGGTGGCCAGGGGGCGGGCGGTGACGTAGGGGGCGCTGGCCGGCGGTGCGTCGTTGGCGGCGATGGTGGCGGTGGCACCGCTGCCGAGCAGCACCGCGTTGCTGGGGCTGGACAGCTGGATCGCAAAGTACTCGTCCATCTCGGCTGCGGTGTCGTTCGCGATGTTGACCGTGACGGTCTTGACCACCTCGCCCGGCGCGAAGCTCAGCACCCCGCTGGCGCCGGTGAAGTCGCTGCCGGCCGCGGCGGTGTCGCCCACCGTGGTGTAGCTGACCCCCACCGGCAGGGTGGCGGGCTTGTCGAGCGTGACGAAGAAGCTGGCGGTGCGCGCGGTCTCGTCGACGAAGACGTCGCGCACGCTGACGGTGGGCGTGCCGGCGGTGGCGTCGTTGTCCACCAGCAGCACCGGCGTGAGGCGCTGCGCCACGGTGGCATTCACCGGCGTGGAGAGTTCGAACCAGAACAGCTCCGTGGCTTCCTGCGCGGTGTTGGACACCACGTTGACGCGCACCGTCTTGCTGGTCTCGCCGGGCGCGAAGACCAGCGTGCCGGTGCTGCGCTGGAAGTCCGGCACGCTCGTGTGGTAGTTCGCCGTGGCGTTCAGGGTGTCGTAGTTGACGCTGACGGGGTTGGTGGAAGGGGCGTCCAGCGTGACGACGACGTCGACGAAGCCGGCGCTTTCACCGGCGGCGGTGGCGGTGGCGCTGAGGTAGGGCATGTGTCCTCCGGGTGCTGCGGTGGCGGGGGCGGAACGTGCGGCTGCGCAAGCGGGCGTGGCGACGGGAGGAGGCGGCCGTGCCGCGGGCGCCGCTCCTCCATCCTCCCTGAGGACCTTTCCTGGGAATCCTCCCGGGAGCCTGCCGGGGATTTCCCGTCGACCCCCGGTCATCCGGCCGCGGAACAGCCTGCAAGGCATGGCGGCGCCAGGCTGCGGGCGGTGTAAGCCCACCTGCGCGCCGCCTGAAGCGGCAACCGGCCGGAACGGGTGACGATGCCACAAGCGCGCCCCAAAGGGCAGTGCCTTGGTTCCCCTCGTTGGGGGAGCCGGCAGCGCACGGTAGAGTGTTTTGCATGCCCACCCCCGCCCACCCCGTGCTGCCGCAGGACGCCGACGGCCTGCTGAAGCTGGCCGCGCGGTCGATGTTCGACCTCTACGCGCAGACGGTGCAGGGCATGATGGTGGTGGACCGCGAGCACCGCATCGTCTGGATCAGCGAGGGCTACAAGCGCTTCCTGCCGGCGCTGGGCTTCGAGGCGGAATCGGAGTTCGTCGGCCACCTGGTGGAAGAGGTGGTGCCGAACACGCTGATGGCGCAGGTGATCGAGACCGGCCAGCCCATCATGGTGGACCTGCTGACCAACAAGGCCGGCACCTTCCTCGTCAGCCGCGTGCCGCTGCGCGACGACCACGGGCAGGTCATCGGCGCGTTGGGCATGGTGCTGATGGACCACCCGGAAAGCACCATGCAGCCGCTGATGGGCAAGTTCGTGCGCCTGCAGCGCGAACTGGAGACCGCGCAGCGCCAGCTGGCGGTGGAGCAGACGCGCAACCGCCGCCCCAAGTACACGATCGCCGGCTACATCGGCGCCAGCCCCGCGGCGCTGGAGGTCAAGCGCCAGGCGCGCCGCGTGGCCGGCACCGAATCCACCGTGCTGCTGCTGGGCGAGACCGGCACCGGCAAGGAGCTGCTGGCGCATGCCATCCACGCCGCTTCGGCGCGCGCGGCGCAGCCCTTCGTCGGCGTGAACATCGCCGCGGTGCCCGACACCCTGCTGGAGGCCGAGTTCTTCGGCGTGGCCCCGGGCGCCTACACCGGGGCCGACCGCAAGGGCCGCGAGGGCAAGTTCAAGCTGGCCGACGGCGGCACGCTGTTCCTGGACGAGATCGGCGACATGCCGCTCACCTTGCAGGCCAAGTTGCTGCGCGCGCTGCAGGAGCAGGAGGTGGAGCCGTTGGGCAGCAACCAGGTGGTGCGGGTGAACGTGCGCGTCATCGCCGCCACCAGCCGCGACTTAGGCGCCATGGTGGCGCAGGGCCTGTTCCGCGCCGACCTGTACTACCGCCTCAACGTGCTGCCCATCCGCCTGCCCGCGCTGCGCGAACGCCTGGCCGACATCGAGGCCCTGGCCGAGGCCCTGCTGGACGACATCGCCCGCCGCGGCGGACTGCCGCACAAGAGCCTCAGTTCCGAGGCACTGGACCGCCTGGCCCGCCACGACTGGCCCGGCAACATCCGCGAGCTGCGCAACGTGCTGGAGCAGGCGGCGCTGATGACCGACGAGCTGCGCCTGGACGCGCGCCACCTGGACGGCGCGCTGCGCCGCATGCCGGGCGGTGAGGTGGCGCGGCCGGTGCCGCCCGTGCTGCCGCCGGTGCCCTTGGCGCCGCCGCCGTCGGCCGCGGCAGGCGGCACCGTGGTGGAGCCGCGCATCGCCGGGCCGATCAAGCCGCTGCCGCAGGCCGTGGCCGAGCTGGAAGGCCGCGCCATCCGCGAGGCGCTGGCCGCCACCGGCGGCAACAAGCTGGCCGCCGCGCGGCTGCTGGGCATCGCCCGGGCCACGCTGTACGAGAAGCTGCCGCTGGCGGAGCGCAGTGTCGATAGCGAATGAAGTAAGCGGCCCGCTGATGGGCACCACCGGCAGGCCCCGTGGCAGGTCGGCGGGTGGCCCTGTTCCGGCGCAGCCCGCGGCCTGCGCGGATGGGTGTGACGCCGGCCGCACGATGATCAATGTTGGTGCTTGCGCGCTCTCCATCGGTGCGCCACGCACCGAATGAAAGCCGTCGCGACGCCGCGGGCGCACCGCCGCAGGGCTGAACCGGGCTGGTGCGCTTCTTGATGCGCACAGCGCTTCATGCCCGAAACCGCCACCACCGCCACCCCGCAGGCCACGCCCACCGACCCCGCGCCGCAGCGCGTCGTCACCTTCCGCCGCGACTACAACAGCTGGGTGGCGCGCGAGACGATGGAGGACTACGCGCTGCGCTTCACGCCGCGCACCTTCCGCAAGTGGAGCGAATGGCGGGTGGCCAACACCGCCTTCGGCGCTGCCTCGTTCCTCATCCTCGAGGCCGTGGGCGCCACGCTGCTGGTGCAGCATGGCTTCACCAACGCCGCGCTGGCCATCCTGGCCACCGGGCTGATCATCTTTCTCGCGGGCCTGCCCATCAGCGTCTACGCCGCGCGCCACGGCGTGGACATGGACCTGCTGACCCGCGGCGCCGGCTTCGGCTACCTGGGTTCGACCATCACCTCGCTGATCTACGCCAGCTTCACCTTCATCTTCTTCGCGCTCGAAGCCGCGGTCATGGCCTACGCGCTGGAACTGGCCTTCGACATCCCGCCCGCCTGGGGCTACGGCATCTGCGCGCTGGTGGTGATCCCGCTGGTCACGCACGGGGTCACCGCCATCAGCCGGCTGCAGGTGTGGACCCAGCCGCTGTGGCTGGCGCTGCTGGTGCTGCCCTTTGCCTTCGTGCTGTGGAAGAGCCCGAATGAACTGGCGGGGCTGACGTCCTACGGCGGCATCTCAGGCCGCTTCGCGGGTTTCGACTGGCATGCCTTCGGCGCCGCGCTCACGGTGGGCATCGCGCTCATCACGCAGATGGGCGAGCAGGTGGACTACCTGCGCTTCATGCCCGAGAAGACGCCCGCGAACCGCATGCGCTGGTGGTTCGGCACCCTGCTGGGCGGCCCGGGCTGGGTGCTGGTGGGCATCGTCAAGATGATGGCCGGCGTGGCGCTGGCCTACCTGGCGCTGCGCCACATGGTGCCGGCCGAGCGCGCGGTCGACCCCAACCAGATGTACCTGGCGGCCTGGGAATACGTGTTCAGCGACTATGGCTGGGCGGTGGCGGCCACGGCGCTGTTCGTCGCCGTCTCGCAGCTGAAGATCAACGTCACCAACGCCTACGCCGGCTCGCTGGCCTGGAGCAACTTCTTCTCGCGCCTCACGCACAGCCACCCGGGACGCGTCGTTTGGGTGGTATTCAACACGCTGATCGCGCTGGTGCTGATGGAGATGAACGTCTTCCAGGCGCTGGGCCACGTGCTGGGGCTGTACAGCAACATCGCGATCGCCTGGATCATGGCCGTGGTGGCCGACCTCGTGATCAACAAGCCGCTGGGCCTGTCGCCCCAGGGCATCGAGTTCCGCCGTGCGCACCTCTACGACATCAACCCGGTGGGGGTGGGCGCGATGGGCATCGCGTCGCTGCTGGCGGTGGCTGCGCACCTGGGTGCCTTCGGGCCGATGGCGCAGGCTTTCTCCGCGATGATCGCGCTGGCCACCGCGATGGTGGCCTCGCCGCTCATCGCCTGGGCCACGCGGGGGCGCTACTACCTGGCGCGGCGCGCGCTGCCACTTGCCGAAGAAAGCGGGCGCGGTGCCACCGCCGTGCCGCACCGGGGCACGCCCATCGCGGTGGCGCGGGTGGGATCCACCGCGCCGCTGGCCGCCGCGCGGGACGAACCCTCCACGTCGCTGGCCGCGGCCTTGCGGGGCCCGCTGCTCGCCCGCTGCTGCATCTGCGAACGCGAATACGAACCCGAGGACGTGGCGCGCTGCCCGGCCTATGGCGGCCCCATCTGCTCGCTGTGCTGCACGCTGGACGCGCGCTGCGACGACCTGTGCAAGCCCGATGCGCGGCTGTCCGCCCAGTGGCTGGCGCTGCTCAAGCGCCTGCTGCCACGCAGCATGGCGCCGCACCTGGAGCGCGGCCTGGCGCACTACCTGCTGCTGATGATCGGCATGGTGCCGATCCTGGCGGCGCTGTTCGGCGGCCTGTACCTGCTGGGCGTGCGCACGATGGGCGACGAGGCGGTGCTCATCGCGCCGCTGCTGCGCGCCGGCTATGGACAGGCCTTTCTGGTGTTATTGATCGCCGCCGGCATGGTGGCCTGGTGGATGGTGCTGGCGCACCGCAGCCGGCAGGCGGCGCAGGAAGAGTCGCGCCGGCAGACGCAGGCGCTGGAACACCAGACCCGCGCGCTGGAAACCCAGGCCGCGGCGCTGAAGCGCGAGATCGAGTCGCACCAGCGCACCGACGCGCAGCTGCAGCAGGCCAAGGCCGCGGCCGACGCCGCCAACCAGGCCAAGAGCCGCTACATCACGACCATCAGCCACGAGCTGCGCACGCCGCTGAACTCCATCCTGGGCTACGCGCAGCTGCTGGAAGACGACCCCGCCGTGCCGGCGCACCGGCGCGATGCGGTGCAGGTCATCCGCCGCGGCGGCGACCACCTGCTGAGCCTGATCGAAGGCACGCTCGACATCGCCCGCATCGAAAGCGGCCGCCTGGCACTGGAAGCCGCGCCGATGCGCTTTGCCGACGTGCTGGACGAGATCGCGCGCATGTTCGAGCTGCAGGCCGCCGCGCGGGGCCTGGGCTTCGAGCACCAGCGTTCGCACGCGCTGCCTTCGCTGGTGCGGGCCGATGAAAAGCGCCTGCGGCAGATCCTGATCAACCTGCTGGGCAACGCGGTGAAGTTCACCCGCGCCGGCCGCGTCACCCTGCGCAGCGCCTACTCGCGCGAGATGGCGCGCTTCGAGATCGAGGACACCGGCCCCGGCATGGGCGAGGCCGAGCTGCAGCGCATCTTCGAGCCCTTCGAGCGCGGCACCGCGGCCGGTGGCGGCGCGGTGGGCGGCACCGGCCTGGGCCTGACCATCGCCCGCATGCTCACCGACCTGATGGGCGGCGAGATGACGGTGCGTTCCACCCCCGGCGTGGGCACCTGCTTCAGCATCCGGCTTTACCTGCCGGAGCTGGCGGAGGGGCAGGCGGGCAAGCACCGGTCGATACCACGCAAAGTGCGCGGCTACGTCGGGCCGCGCCGCCGCCTGCTGGTGGTCGACAACGAAGAGGCCGACCGCCGCCTGGTGGTGGACCGGCTGGCGCCGCTGGGCTTCGAGCTGCTGCAGGCCGCCTCGGGCGAGGAGGCGCTGGCGCTGCTGGCCACCGAGCCGGTCGACGCCATCTTCCTGGACCTGGCCATGCCCGGCATCGACGGCTGGACCACGCTGCGCCGGCTGCGCGCCGAAGGGCTGTCCACCGCGCCGGCGGCCATCGTCTCGGCCAACGCCTACGACAAGGGGCTGGAGAACGACCTGGGCATCGGCGACAGCGACTTCCTGGTGAAGCCGGTGCGCATGGTGGAGCTGGTGGGCTGGCTGGAACGGCGGCTGCACCTGCAGTGGCTGCAGGCCAACCCCGAACCCGAGGCCGCCGCGCCGCCGCCCGCGGCCACCGCGCTGCAGAAGCCGCCGCCGCACGCGCTGCGCGAGCTGGACGACCTGGTGCGCCTGGGCTATGTGCGCGGCATCCTGAAGAAACTGGACGCGCTGGCGGCGGCCTGGCCCGACAGCGCGGCCTTCATCGACCGCCTGCGCGCGCTGGCCCGCGGCTTCGACCTGGAGACCTTGGCGGCGCAGCTGGTGGCCGCGCAGGCGGAGGCGCGCGAAGCCGGGCAGGAGGCGGCACCGCCATCCACGCCACCCGCCGCCGCGGCCGGCGGGGATGACCGGGCCCCTGAGGAATCGACCGATGCCTGACGTGATAACGCCCATTGAACGCGGCCCCGGCGAGCTGGTGCTGATCGTCGACGACGTGCCCGACAACCTCTCGCTGCTGCACGACGCGCTGGACGAGGCCGGCCACACCGTGCTGGTGGCGCTCGACGGCCCCAGCGCCATCGCGCGTGCCCAGCAGGCGCGGCCCGACGTGGTGCTGCTGGACGCGCTGATGCCCGGCATGGACGGCTTCGAGGTGGCGCGCCGGCTGAAGGCCGACCCCGCCACCGCCGCCATCCCCATCATCTTCATGACCGCGCTGACCGAGACCGAGCACGTCGTCGCGGCCTTCGGCGCCGGCGGGGTCGACTACGTCACCAAGCCCATCGAGCCGCGCCAGGTGCTGGCCCGCATCGCCGCCCACACGCAGACGGCGCGCGCGCAGCGCCAGGCGCGCAACGCGCTGGACGCCTTCGGCCACGCCACGCTGGTGGTGCGGCCCGCCGACGGCCGCCTGGTGTGGCAGACCGCGCTGGCGCGCACGCTGCTGCGCGAGCACTTCGGCAGCGAAGGCAGCGCGGCGCCGGTGCCGCTGATCGACTGGGTGCGGCGCGAGGTGGCCGCGGCCGCCAGCGGCGCCGCGGCGCAGCCGCTGGTCAGCGCCCGCGGCCCGCGCCGGCTGACGCTGGAGCTGCACAGCATGACCAGCGACGCGGAAGCGGAGGAGGGCGGTGAACCGGGCGAGGCCGCCGAGTGGCTCATCGTCGCCAGCGAGACCAACGACGGCGCGGTGTTCGACGCGCTGATGCAGGCCTGGCGCCTGACCCTGCGCGAGGCCGAGGTGCTCTACTGGGTCGCCAAGGGCAAGACCAACCGCGACGTGGCCGACATCCTGGCCATGAGCCCGCGCACCGTCACCAAGCACATGGAGCACATCCTGCAGAAGCTGGGGGTGGAGACCCGCACCGCGGCGGCGGCGAAGGTGGCGCGGCTGGTGGCTTGA